>JAPWUW010000347.1 GCA_028275325.1 Anaerolineae bacterium
CCCCGCCGCCAACCCCGTAGGCAATGACGGTAGCGAACTCAAGCGCGACGACCGCAAGGAGCTGGTTAACGCTGAACCCAATGGCCCGCAGGACGGCAAACCGCTGCATCCGGCTCACAAGCGAGGCAGAAATGTACATCAACAACCCCACCACCGAGAGTGCCCCCGCGGCCAGGAACCCAATTGAGAGCATCCCGAATACACCTACCCGCTCCAGCCGGTAACGGTCGTCTGCAATCATCGCGCGCAGATCCCTGATGTGGCTGATCTGCATGCCAAGGGCCTCTATCTGCGGCTTGAGCCGCGCCGCATCCATCCCAGGCGCAGTTCGCAGCCAAACGCTGAAGGGCAGTATCGTTCCGGCCTGCTCGAACACGTAGTCGAGGTTAGCCACCACTGCCGGCTCTTGCGCAGGGTACACAGTTGGGAAGTAGTCGTACACGCCCACAATGGTGAATTCCATACCCACGCGGTCGTATTCCACACCGACCTCAAGCCGCAGCTTGTCCCCAATGTTCAGCCCAGTCTGCGAAAGCGCCTGACGCGGCACGATGAGCCCATCGTGGCTGAGCGCAAGCCGGTTCATCAGCTCGCCAAGTGGCACAGGAGCGTAATCCCGCCGCCAGTAAGCCACGCGCTGGAAATCCAACCTGTCCACACCCAGCAGCCGGACCCGCACTGAGCGAGAGGCATTCGGCGGCCGGAACTCGGCCGGGAATTCGCCCACACGCGTGGCGTCCTCCACACCGCGGATCTTGAGATAGTCACTGACGGGCAGCAACAGCGGCCCGTAGCTCTCCTCCGTCACCGGCTTGAACGTGAAATCGGCCCCCACCTTGTACTGCAGCCGCTCCACAAACCAGCGGTTCGCGCTGGCCGCCATCGAAGCCTCGAAGGAGCCGACGGCCAGGCACAGCACCACCAGGAAAAGGGCGTTGGCGTACTGCCCGCCCTCCCGGCCCAGGTTGCGAAAGCCAAGGTAGCCTGGGGGAGCGAGAATGCGGGCCGCCAGGAAGTCGAGCGAGCGCACAAGCAGTGGGAAAACGCTCGCAATGAGCAGCGCTGCCGTGAAGAAAAACAACGTCGGCGTGAGAAACACCAGCGGATCCTGCAACGGGCTACCGGCGGGGTCCCAGGAAAGGAGCCCAAGCGTGCCGCGCACTTTGAGCTGCTGATAGGCATAGCCTGTGCCCACGAGCAGCGGCAGAAGCAGGCTCAAGCGCAGCCAGGGTGGCGAAATCGGCGGGCGCGAGCGCGCCCTCTCGTACTGGACGACACTCTGGCGCGCAGCAGAGAGAGCTGGCAGCAAGCGCGTGAGCACAGTCAGGCCAAGGGCTGCCCATATGTACCCCCACTCTGCCCCTGCAAGCCCTGTCTGCGGAAGGCTCCGCCTGCCAAACGAGAGGAAGTCGTAGGCTTGCGCCGCCAGCCGCGAGATGCCGTAACCGGCAAGCAGGCTCACCGGCAGCCCGACCGCCGCCAGGATGAGGGCCTCGGCCAGGCTGATCCCGAGAATGTGCAGCCCGGTGGCCCCGCGGCTGGAGAGTATCGCCGCCTCGCCGCGCTGATAACGCACCGCTATGGAGGAAATGAGCCCGAGGAAGAAAAAGAGCAGGCCAAGGACAGGCAAGCTCATGCCAAAGAGCATGAGCGAAAGCAACGTCTTGCGCCGGCTGGCGTTGCGCAACGGCTCAATTGGCGAAAGATCCAGCCCCGGCCGCGGCAGCTTCTCCGCCGAAAGCCGCCGCACCATTTCCAGCCCCTTGATGTAGCGCTCGACCTCATCCAGCTCCATGCGGTTGTCGTCTAGCACGAAATACCAGAAGTTGAACCCTGTGCGCTCGTAGACCCTCGGCTGCACGAACCGCACATAGCTTTCGCGCGTCGTCAGGAAGTAATCCTGCAAGCTCTTGCGCGGATCCCCGTACCAGAACGCCAGGGAACCCTCCTTGGGCCGCCAAATGCCGGCAATGCGGATTGGAATGGGCTCCTGCTGCCCGGCGGCGAAGTAGGCCAGGCTGTGCACATCCCCCACATTCAGGCCGAGCTTGGCAAAGAGCGGCTCCTGCACCCAAACCGGCATCGCATCGGGGTCCGCCGAATGGCCGAAGGGATCTCCCTCCACCACCTCCACATTCTGCTCGGCACCCTCGACGAAAGCGACGCTGAAAAACGTGATGGCGCCCGCAGATTTCGTTTCGGCCACCCCAGCCGGCCGGAAAAGAAGCCCTGGGCTCTCAAACTGAGCATAGGTTGAGAGTATCGGCAGGCCTATCTCCCGCCTTGTGATGTCGGCAAGCCATAGCCCAACCTTCTCCGCCTCCTCCACCGACATGGGCCAGCTTGTGCTCGGCAGGCAGTAGTACCGAACGGTAAACAGCGGCCGCTGCGCTGGGGCAGCGTAGTCAATAAGTTCCTGGCGCAAGACAAGGCGGCTCACCAGCTCCGCGAAGACAGGGATGCCCACAACCAACCCCACGCTCAGCGCAATGCCAATAAGGGAAAGCACCGTGAGGCCAAGGCGCGCCCGCAGGCGCCGCAGCGCCAGCTTGCCCATAAACGACCAGTAGGCCAGCCATCGCCCAATCAAACCATTTCTCCCGTATCAACCTCAACGAGTCTTGCCGGGGGGCGCTGCCAGCAACGCTGCTGCAGATTTCTTTCGGCTTGAGTGTACGCGGCACGCCTGCTGCGGGCAATCGGGCCGCTGGCGTCGGCCTCAACAGCCGCCTGACAGGCGCTGCAAGCGCCTCGCCACCTCGCGCAGCGTCTCATCCGTTTTGGCAAAGTTGAAGCGCAGCCGGCTCTCCCCCAGCCGGCCACCCTGGTAGAAGCTCGATCCCGGCACGGCGGCCACGCCAACCTCGCGAGCCAGGAACTCAGCGAAGGCCCGGTCTACCCGCTGCCCCGGCCGGCAATGCCGCGCCTTGTCCCACGGCACAGCACTGAAATCGGCCATGACGTAGTAGGCCCCCTGTGGCGGCGCGCACTTGAACCCCGCGGCGCGCAACCCGTCGAGCAGGATCTGCCGGCGCACGGCGAACTCGGCACGCATCTGCTCGTAGTAGCTATCTGGGAGGTTGAGAGCCACTACCCCGGCTGCCTGGAACGGATGCGGGGCGCAGACCGTGAGGTAATCGTGCACACGCCGGATCCGCGCGGTTAGCGGGGCTGCGGCAACTGCCCAACCGACGCGCCAGC
>JAPWUW010000348.1 GCA_028275325.1 Anaerolineae bacterium
TCCTGCGTGTGCCAGTGCGTCTGGGGCCCAAGGAGGTCCATGCGGACAAGCTCAGGGTGCACGTACAGGCTCAAGCTTGTCTCGCACTCGCAGGCATGGCCATGCTCGGCCGTCTCCATAACCTGAGAGAAAAGCTCTGCATCCCGCCCAAAGGGCTCTATGTAGAACAGCGTGTAATCCCGCCCCTTGTCCAGGGCAAGCTGGACAAACAGCGGCAGGAAGAAACGGTTCCCACCATGGCCGTTTAGGAGGACGATCTTTTTCAGCCCGTTGCGGCTCACCTCGGCGCAGATGTTCTCCAGCAGCCGGAAAAGCAACCAGTCCTCGATAACTATCCCACCGGGGTAGTGCTTCGTCTCCACATTCACACCGAAGTAATACGGCGGGTAGACGATCACTGGCTCCCGCTCCGCGGCTGCGCAGGCCAGCGCATGGCAGTTCAGCATGTCCGTGCCAAGCGGCAGGTGCGGGCCGTGATACTCGATCACGCCGACTGGAATCACGCACACAGAGGCCGCTTTGGCCACCGCAGCCTCGAACTCCGCTCCAGTAAGATGCTCCCAGCGCACGGCTTCCCTCCACAGAACCGGATACCCTACTTTACAACGGCTCCTGCAGGCCCGTCCACCGCTCTTCGGCTGCCTGCAGCAACCCTAAAGAGGGGCATCCGAGTGGCGCTGGGCGGCGGCAAAGGTTACAATGCGCTGCTTGATGGTTGTGGTGCGCTTGCCAGGCAATTGCCGGCAGCGCTGAGAAAGCCGCGGAGGCAAGTTTCATGCCGGTTACGGCCATAGTCGGAGCGCAGTGGGGGGATGAGGGGAAAGGCAAGGTGACCGATTACCTGGCCGCCTCCTCTCAGGTTGTTGCTCGCTACCAGGGTGGGGACAACGCTGGACACACGGTCGTCTGTGGGGATAAGGTCTTGAGGCTGCACCAGATCCCTTCTGGGATCCTCTACCCGGGCTGCCTGTGCGTCCTCGGGGGCGGCATGGTGGTGAACCCTCGCTCTCTCATTCAGGAAATCGAGGAATTGCGCAGCCTGGGCGCCTTCCGGGGCAAGGTGCTCCTGAGCGGGCGGGCGCACCTCATCATGCCCTATCACATCATGTTGGATGGCGCCGTTGAGGCCAAACGCGGGGATGCCATGATCGGCACTACGCGCCGCGGCATTGGCCCAGCATACCAGGACCGCGCTGCCCGCACCGGCCTCAGGGCCTACGACATGACGCTCCCGCCCGAGCAGTTCCGCGCGCGCGTCGAGCAGGCCGTGCGCGAGAAGAACGTCCTGCTCGAGCGGGTCTACGGCCAGCAGCCCCTGGATGCAGAGGCCGTTGCTGCCGAATACACCGGGCTTGCGGCACAGCTTGCGCCGTTTGTCGGCGACGATTCGCTTGCCATTGCCGAGGCGCTCTCCGCAGGGGCACAGGTTCTGCTGGAGGGCGCGCAAGGAGTTCTCCTTGATATCGACCACGGCACCTACCCCTTCGTCACCAGCTCCTCAACCACCCTGGGGGGCGCTCTGGGGAGCCTCGGGATAAGCTACAAAGAGGTCCAGCGGGTGATTGGCGTCATGAAAGCATACCAGACGCGCGTTGGCGCTGGCCCCTTCCCAACGGAGCAGAAGGGGGAGGTGGGGGAGCGGCTGCGCGGCACTGGCCAGAACATCTGGGATGAGTTTGGCACCACCACCAGGCGCCCGCGCCGCTGCGGCTGGCTGGATCTCGTTAGCATCCGCTACACCGCGCGCGTGAGCGCCTTCACAGAGCTTGCCGTCACCAAGCTCGACGTGCTCTCCGGGTTTGAGCGGGTGCGCGTCTGCATCGCCTATCGCCTGGGCGAAAAGGAGCTGCGCTCCTTTACGCCCCAGAGCGACGTGCTACAGCAGGTGAGCCCAGTCTACGAGGAGCTTCCGGGCTGGCAGGAGCCCCTTGGCGGGATCCGCCGCTTTGAGGACCTGCCCGGCAACGCGCGCGCTTACATCCGCTTCATTGAGGAGGCGACGGGCCTGCCCGTGAGCATAATCACCGTCGGGCCAGAGCGCGAGCAGACGATCCTGCGCTAGGCTGGGGCTGGGCGTGCCAGGGGGAGCCGGTGTTCGACGCTGTGGTCATCGGCGGCGGGCCCTCTGGTGCCAGTGCGGCCTACCACCTGGCCCGCGGTGGCGCCAAAGTGGCGCTGGTGGAGCGGCACAGCCCCCGAGGAGAGAGTGGCCCCCTGGTTCTCCTGGGTGCCCTGGCTCAGGATTGCCTGCACGGTATGGGCCTGGCCGAGTGGGCACTGGAGCACGGCTGCACAGCACCGCTTGTGCTGCACGGGCCTGGGGGCGGGCAGGTCACAGTGCCAGAAACAGCTCTGCCGCGGCCGCCGCTCCTCGTGCCGCGGGAGGGGCTGCGGCTTGCGCTCCTTGAGGCGGCCGCGGGGCGCGGGGTGCAGCTTTTCTGCCCGGCGGAGGCGCTCGCCATCAGGAACGAGCAGGGACGAGCGCGCGTTGCGCTCCGGCAGGGCGCCATTGAGGCGCGGCTGGCCCTCCTCGCCGAAGGCAGCGGCGGCTGGTTCTCCAGCGCACTCGGGCTTGCCAATGCAGGGCCACAGTGCACGGCGCTCTTAGTCCTGGGCAGCGCGCCTGGCATGCCGGCGGCGGCACAGTATTTTTTCCTGCCAGGCATATTGCCCTCCCCGGCCTTCCTCCTCACTGCCAGCGGCGCTTTCGCCGCCGGGCTCTTTGCGCATGGCAACCGCGCCGTGGCCCGCGGCGCCGAGAGGCTACCTTCCCTCCTTGAGCAGTTCGGGCTCCAGAGCGCGCAGGCCCCAAGCCACCTGCCGCTGCGCACGAGCTTCGGGGGGACCAGGGAGTACGCCGAGCGACTCCTCGTCGTGGGGGATGCTGCGCAGCTTGCGCATCCGTTGACCCAGCTGGGCATAGGGCCGGCACTTGAATCCGGCCGCATCGCCGCTCAGCATGCCCTTTACGCTCTGGAAAAGGGGCGCTTTGCAGCCAAGGATCTTTCGGCCTATCGACGCGCGCTGCGCTGGCGGTTCGGGGTGGAGTACCGGCTTGCGTCCTTCGCCCGGGCGATGCTCCACAGCGGGCGCGTCCTGGATAGGCTGATCGGCCGCGCCGAGCGAGATGAGGCCTTTGCGCGCATGCTGGCGGGCATCATCGCCGGCACACAAAGCGTGGCCGGCGCCCT
>JAPWUW010000045.1 GCA_028275325.1 Anaerolineae bacterium
ATCGGTGCGGAAAAGAGCAGCGTATCCAGCCGGTCCAGGACACCACCATGGCCTGGAATGAGGTTGCTTGTGTCTTTGACGCCCACCTGCCTTTTCAACATCGAGACGGCGAGATCCCCAAACGGGCACAGGCACCCCATGAGCGCGCCTGAGAGGAGCGATGCGCTGATGGGGAGAGAGCCAATCCTGCCGATCACGGCTGCGGCCAGGACAGCAGATAGAGCTCCAGCGACAGCTCCCTCCCACGTTTTCTTGGGGCTGAGGTAAGGTGCCAGACGTCGCTTTCCCCACGCTCTGCCGACAAAGTAGGCGCTGCTATCGCTCACCCAGATGGTGATCACTGCAAGGCCGAGCCAGGCAATCCCTCTGGGAAGGGAGCGGAGCGCAACCAGGTGGCTGCCTAGAAAGCCGACGTACACAAAGCCAGTGACTGTGATCGCCCAGCCCTCGAAACATCGCGACCCAGGCTTAGCAACAAGCACATAGATGACGGCCGAGCATAGGACACCGGCGGCCAATAGAAAGGGCGAATACCGCCCCCCTGCGAAGCCGCGCTCCAGAGCTAGCGCTGAGGCAACTGCTGCACTCAGGACAGGTGAAACCTGTTGCTGCGCTCTGCGCCCCAGTTCCCCGAACTCCTTTGCTCCGAGGCCGAGCGCCAAAGCGCACAAGAGCGTGAACCATGGGTGACCAAAGTAGCCACAAGCAACGACAATCGGGCCAAAAACGGCAGCGCTGAGTACTCGGTCCCGCAGCACAGGGCTAGTGGCTTGCCTTCTTGGCGGGGGCAACGAGGGTGGGCTCGCCTCGGCCGCTGCGGTGCAGGGGAACTTGTCCGGGCAGCCCGCCAAAGCGCCTCTCGCGGCGCGCGTACTCCGAGAGGGCCCGATACAGCTCGTCCTTGTTGAAGTCGGGCCACAAAAGAGGGCTGATGTAGTACTCAGCGTAAGCGCCCTGCCAGATCATGAAGTTACTGATCCGAAACTCATTTCCTGTGCGAATGATGAGATCCGGCTCGGGCATGTCAGCTGTGTCCAAATATGAATAGACGAGCTCCTCGCTCACCTGCTCGGGCGTCACGCCGTCGGTCATCATGCGCCTGATGGCGCGGACAAGCTCATCGCGGCCACCGTAGTCGAACGCCACACATAGGGTGATAGTGGAGTTTTCCTTGGTGAGCTCAATTGCCTGGCGCACCCGAGCCTGAAGGTCAACCGGCAGCCGCTCGAGTTTGCCAATGTGCCGCAGCCGCACACCTTTCTCGTGCAGCTCCGGCAGCCATCGGTCCAGCGATTCTCCAAGTAGCTGCATCAACGCGTCGACTTCCTCACGCGGGCGGATCCAGTTCTCTGTGGAAAATGCCCAAATAGTGAGGTACTCGATGCCGAACTCCACTGCCGCCTCGATCACCGGCCTTATGTTCCGTGTGCCAGCCCTGTGCCCGAGCGCACGCGGGAGGCCGCGCTTCTGGGCCCAACGGCCGTTGCCATCCATGATGATGGCCACATGGCGCGGCACTTTGGGCAGCGGTGGGTAGTCAGCCAAAGGGGGCCTCCTGACTATTGCTCCATGAGCTCCTGCTGCTTCTGCTCGCCGATTTCCTCGAGGCGCTTGACGTAATCATCGGTCAGCTTCTGCAGCTTATCTCTGCCCTCATAGAAGTCGTCTTCGGTGATAAGCTTCTCGTTCTGCATCTCCTTGAGCTCATTGAGGGCATCCCGCCGGATGTTGCGTACAGCCACCTTTGCTTCCTCAACCCGCTTGGCAACCTGGCGTGCCAACTCCCGCCGACGTTCCTCGCTCAGGGGAGGCAGCGCCAGGCGGATGACTTGCCCATCATTCATTGGCGTGAGCCCCAAGTCGCTCGCTAGGATACTGCGCTCTATCGCTCCCAGGAGCGAGCGATCCCAAGGGCGGATGAGGAGCAGGTTTGGTTCCGGCACGGAGATAGTGGCAAGCTGCTGCAGTGGCGTCGGGGTGCCGTAGTAGTCGACCCGGATGCGCTCGAGCAGGGCTGGCGAAGCGCGCCCCGTCCGGATCGCGGCCAAGTCGGAGCGCAGCGCTTCAACAGCACCGTCCATGCGCGCACGGGCCTGCTTGGTCACTTCATCCACCATGGCTGCCTCCGGTTGTCATGCGTGACTGCTGGCACTCATTAGGTGGTGATGATCGTGCCGATCGGCTCCCCCAAGACGGCACGCTCGATGCTGTTGGGCTGCCACAGATCGATCACGATGATCGGAAGGTCGTTCTCCATGCACAGGGAAATGGCTGTGCTATCGAGAACTCCCACCCGCATGTTGAGTGCCTCAATATAGGATAAGCGGGCAAAGCGCTTAGCTTCTGGGTTGACGAGAGGATCCTCTGAGTAGACGGCATCAACCTTGGTCGCTTTGATGAGCACTTCTGCCCCCACTTCCATGGCGCGCAACGCGGCAGCTGTGTCAGTTGTGAAGTAGGGGTTACCTGTCCCCGCACCGATGATGACGACCCTACCCTTTTCCAGGTGGCTTATTGCCTTCAGCCGGATGTAGGGTTCAGCAATCGCCGTCATCTCGATGGCTGTTTGCACGCGCGTCTCCACCCCCATGCGTTCGAGCGCGTCCCGCAAGGCGAGCGCGTTCATGACAGTGGCGAGCATGCCCATATGGTCGGCTGTCGCTCGCTCCATGCCGTGGGCCAGCCCATCGCGGCCCCGCCAGATGTTGCCGGCTCCTGGCACCACCGCCACCTGCACACCATGATCGTACACAGCCTTGATCTTGGCAGCCACTTCTGTCGCCATATGGGGATCTATGCCGAAACCCTCTGGGCCAGCCAGCGCTTCCCCCCCGATCTTGAGCATCACGCGGCGGTATTTTGGATGTGCCATTTGGTCCCCCTCGCAAGAACCCCGCCGGTGGTTCCACCGGCGGGGCCAAATCCGGGCTAACGGGAATCCCCTTCTCCTACTTCCAGGCGCACGAAGCGCCTCACCACGATGTTCTCCCCGAACTGGGCCACTTTCTGCTTAATCAGCTCGCCCACCGTGATGGAATCATCGCGAATGTACGGCTGGCGCAACAGGCAAACTTCGTCCAGGAACTTCTCAAGCTTGCCTGCTACGATGCGCTCAACAACGCTCTCGGGCTTCCCCTCGGCCAGGGCTGCTGCGCGATACTCGGCCTTGAGCTGCTCCACCACGTCCGCCGGGATGTCCTCTTCTCGAACCCAGTGGGGGCGCAGAGCCACTACCTGCATGGCAAGCTCGTGAGCGAGCTGTTGAAACTCATTTGTGCGGGCGACAAAATCTGTCTCGCAGTTGAGCTCCACGAGAGCAGCCACGCGGCTACCAGTGTGCACATAAGAGCCAATAACTCCCTCGTTAGTGACACGGCCCTCCTTTTTCTGTGCGGCGGCAAGGCCCCGTTGACGCAACAGAGCTACTGCGCGCTCCATATCTCCGCCACATTCCTCCAGCGCGCGCCGGCAATCAAGGACTCCAGCGCCCGTTGCTTGCCTCAGCTCTCTCACCATTTCCGCTGTAATCGCCAATTCCCTCACTCCTTTCCCCGCTACTCTTCTAGCCTGTTGCTTACGCCGCGCTCGTCCGGCTACCGCTACACGAAATCCTCACTCTCGTCCTCTATCTCTTCGTCCACATGGCCCGCGCCCGAGCGTGGTTCCTCTTCGTAGCCCGCTCCCTCATCGATGAGCTCATCTTCGGGCGCGAACTCCCCTACAACTTCTGCCCCTTCCTCGATCTCGAACTCCGGCATGAGCACAGCACGTGCCAACTCCTCCACGTCCAGGGCCTCGTGGACGAACTCCTCTTCCTCTTCCAGCGATGGCGCCTCCTCGACGCCGACGGCCTCAAGGATACGCTTGCCTTCCAGAACCGCATCGGCAATGACGGAGGTCACCAGGGAGATGGCGCGGATGGCATCATCGTTTGAAGGGATGACGTAGTCTATCGGCTCCGGGTTGCAGTTTGTATCCACCACACCCACTATGGGGATCCCGAGCCGGTTGGCCTCCTTTACAGCTATTGCCTCCCGCTCCACATCGACGACAAAGAGCATAGCTGGGAGCTTGTCCATGTTGCGCATGCCGCTGAAGCGCCTGCGCAGCCGCTCGAGCTCCCTGGAGACGGCCAGCGCCTGCTTCTTGGGGAGCAGCGCAAACTCGCCCCTGGCTTCTCGTTCCTCAAGCTGTTTCAACGCCTCAATGCGCTTGCGAATGGTAACGAAGTTGGTCAAGGTACCACCCAGCCACCGCTGGTTCACGTAGGGCATGCCACAACGCTCTGCTTCGCGCTGGATCGTCTCCTGCGCCTGCCGCTTTGTCCCTACGAAGAGAACCAGCTCGCCCCGGGCAGCTACATCTCTCACCGCATCGTACGCCTGGGAAATGGCTTTTAGAGTCTGCTGCAGGTCGATGATGTGTATGCCGTTGCGAGAGGTGAAGATATACTGGCGCATCCGTGGGTCCCAACGACGGGTACGGTGGCCGAAGTGGACTCCAGCCTCCAACAATGCCTTCATGCTGATATTGGGCCCAGCCAAACTCATACCTCCAGTTGCGTTTTTCTTACAGCCTCCATCCCCTTCATCCAGAAAACCCCACCGCAGAAGCGGCACGCAGGTTCCTGTCCGGAGACGTGTGTGATGCAAACGCACAGTATAAGCGTCCTACCCGCTCTCAGCAACAAGGCCTTGTCCTGAGAGCCAGGCTGTCGCCAAGCCGCTTGTACTGCTTGACTTGGCCAAGCGTGCAGGCGCACAATAGTGCTATCTCTCTCAGACCTCTAGCGCACATGGAGGGCATGGATGGGGCAAATTAACGTCCTGGTGTGGAACGAGTTCCGGCACGAAAGGGTGCACGAGGCGGTCGCGAGGATCTACCCGCGGGGCATCCATGAGACGATCGCCACGCACCTTCGCCAGCAGCCAGACATTCGCGTGAGCACCGCAACATTGGACGAGCCAGAGCACGGGCTCAGCCAGCAGGTGTTGGCGGCCACTGATGTGCTCATCTGGTGGGGGCACATGGCCCACCACGAGGTGAGCGACGCCGTTGTCGACCGCGTGCACCAGCGGGTGCTGGACGGTATGGGATTGATCTGCCTGCATTCGGCTCATTACTCAAAGATTTTCAGGCGGCTGATGGGAACTACTTGCTCGCTCAAGTGGCGCGAGATCGGCGAGAAGGAGAGGATCTGGGTGATCGAGCCAGGTCACCCCATTGCCACTGGGCTGCCGGAGTACTTTGAGATCCCGCACACGGAGATGTACGGTGAGCGTTTCGACATCCCTGCCCCCGACGAGCTTGTTTTGCTCTCTTGGTTTGCTGGGGGGGAAGTCTTCCGGAGTGGTTGCTGTTTCTACCGGGGGCGGGGGAAGGTGTTCTATTTTCGCCCCGGCCACGAGACGCTGCCCATATACCATCAGGCTGAAGTGTTGCAGGTAATCACCAATGCCGTGCGCTGGGCGGCACCAGTCGCTGGCCCCACTCCAACCTTCGGCAATGTCCAGCCATTAGAGCCAATAGGCTAGCCCGCGAATTACTGGGTTCCTGTGCGCCCTCGGCGGCGAGCTTATGGCCACAAGGGCTTTGTGGCCTCGAAGCATGGTCCGGCGGCGCGGCATCGAGCTGGCTGCAGCGTCCTGTCAAGCCAGTGTTGGGACAGTAAAGGGCCCTTGAGGGAGGACTCCCACCCGAGGGCCCTTTTGGCGCACTAGGCGGGATACCAGCTGTTCAATATCCTGGCAGGGGTTCAGCAGTGCCTCTCTCATCTGTTTCTCGGTCAAGCCGCGGCTGAAGACATACACATCGGCCCGGAGCTGAACCTGGGCCTGAAGCTGAGCCTGCCATTGATCCCTTTCTGGCTCAGGAAAGGATTTGATGCGTTCAAGTAGGTCGGCAGGGGACTGAGCTGCGCGCAGGAGGCTTGCGTACCTGCTGTGCTCTGGCAGCCCATCCCAGCATTCGCCCGCGACAATGATGGCACCACCCGGCCGCACAATCCGTGCCGCTGCACTCATCCCCTTGACACACTGGTAGAGGTTCAGGTCCAGGGGGTAGCCACCATTGCTGGTAATCACTATGTCGAATGGCTCTTCAACAAGCACTTGGGAGTGGGAACGCACAAAATCTCTGGCAGCGGCATGCGCTGGCAAGAGGGAGCCAGCAAAGACGCTGCTGAGCTGCTTATCGCGGTTGAGCGCCACGTTTAGAACGAAATGAGGCGCGGTCAGGGTGCCCGCGAGCTCTATCTCCTCGTATACCGGGTTGCCCTCTGCCTCGAGCCATGTTGCCTTTGGGTGGGAAAGCATCTCGTAGTCGTGGTTGTGAAGGATCGTCCGCATGCCCGCTATGCCTGGCAGGACACTCTTTGCACCGCCGCTGTACCCGGCAAAGAAGTGTGGCTCGACCAAACCGGTCAGGATGCGGCAATCTGCCTGTACGAAGAGGCGGTTCACAAGGAGAGGGTACCCACGGGCACTGTGCCCCACGCTCACCAGGTTCAGCTCATCCAGTGCATCGTGCTGCACGATGCGGCAGCGGCGGCAGACATCAGGCCCGAGCATGAGCTCGAGCTCCTCGGCCGTGTTCGGACGGTGAGTGCCCAAAGCGTTGATAAGCAAGATGTTGTCCTCACGAACGTGCGAAAGCTCCTGGAGAAGCACCGGCAGCACGAGCTGGGTGGGCATGGGCCGGGTGATATCGCTGAAGACGATAGCAACCCGATCCTGGGCGCGCACAAGTTCGCGCAGCGGCTGGCTAGCTATAGGGTTGCGCAGTGCCTGGCGGATAGCAGCAGGGGGATCTGCTATTGCCGGCGCATCGGGTTGCTCGAGGACCGTCACGTCGCCCTTCAGATGGAGCTCCAGCCCTGCTCTACCGTAGGCGATGCGCACTCGCATCGCTCCCTCCGTTCTTGTGCTCTCAAAAAAGGCCGCCCCAGCAAGCTCATGCGCTGCTGGGGCGGCCTGCGCCTACGAGGCCCGTTCCACCTTCACCGCAACGCCAGAGCGCACGCCGCGGAACACGGTGGGATCCCCTTCCAGGCGACCGAACACGTTCACCGGGCTGGCTGGGCGGATCTCATTGGGCCCGCTGGCAGGGGTACGCCCAAAGAAAACGCAGAAGGCCGAGCCTGGGGGCCAGTAGCCCAGGTCCCCGAGCTCAACCACCTCCTTTGCGTCTGGCGCTTGGCTTAGCTTGACGGGTATGGAGAAGTAGATCTCATCTCCCCAAGTGTTGGCGCGCCCCTCGATCGGCAAAGCATTCCAGATAGCTTCTGCCGTCTCGCTCTCGTTGAGAGCTGCGTAAGCCGTAACCGCCCCAACTGTGATCTTGATGCGGCGCATGGTGCCTCCTGGCACTCAAGCAGGCTGTGTGGCTTTCTTGGGGACGAGCACCTTTCTTAGATAGGCGTACTGCGGCAGAGGGCCCCCGATAAGCGGCCGCGCGTAGCGCAGGAACGCCTCTGTAACGTCGTTGCCCGCCTCGTTGAGATAGTCTGCTGGCATCAAGCGCTCGGCGTTAGCGACAAGCTCCAGATCCACGAGCCCGAAGCGGCTCTCGTATGGCTCGTCGCTTACCCGCTCAATCGTAACCATCTTGCCAGAAACGCCTGCGATAGCTTGTCGAACGGCCTCCACACCGACACCGTAGGCCTCCTGCCTGTCTACTGGCGACGCCAGCAGGGCCGAGACGCGCTGAATGGTGCCTGGCTTGTCAAAGCGCGCCTTTAGCTTGAGCCTGCTTGCGATGACCTTACACAGGTAATCTGCCACACCACCCATCTGTGCGTGGCCGAACGAATCGACGTCCACCGCAGAAGTCGAAGCCATGAGCGGCTTGCCGTCCTCGCCTCTCACGCCCTCGCAGACGGTGATGAGGCAGTAGCCCAGCCGATCGACCACGTTCTGCACGTCGCCTAAAAACCGGTCGATATTCAGGGGCTTCTCCGGCACGTAGATAAGATGGGGCGCTGCATTCTCGTGATCTCGGGCCAAGGCAGTGGCGGCCGTGATCCAGCCGGCGTTCCTGCCCATGATCTCGACGATCTTCACCCTATCCACGACGCCGATCGCCTCTGTGTCCAGGCCGGCATCGCGCACGGAACTGGCCACCCAACGAGCCACGCTGCCATAGCCAGGACAATGGTCCGTATAGGCGAGGTCGTTGTCTATTGTCTTGGGAATACCGATCGCCCGCACCTCATAGCCTGTCTCGGCACCCAGCCGCCAGACGCGATTGGCTGTATCCATGGAGTCGTTGCCGCCTATGTAGAAGAAGTAGCGTATGTTGTGGGCGCGGAATACCTCGAGAATGCGCTCGTAATCGGCTTCTGTGAGCTTATGCCGGCAGGAGCCAAGAGCTGCCGAGGGCGTCTCGACCAGGCGGTGAATCGTTGCCCTGTCCTCTTGGCCGAGGTCGATAAGTTCCTCGTAAAAAATTCCTTCGATACCGTGGAGCGAGCCATACACACCTGTTATCACATCAGCGTGCTTGAAGGCTTCTTCAGCAACCCCTGCCACACTGGCATTGATGACCGCAGTTGGGCCACCGGATTGAGCCACCACCAGGTTGCCCTTGAGCTTGTCCGCCATTTCTCATCCTCCGCTGCGCACCGGGTTTAACCAGCGGAGCCACCGGCCTTGCCCAGTGGCTCCCAGTGCTTCACATTCAATCAATTATCCATAACCGCTTTCACAGCGCTAGAAGACGCGCTTGCGCTCGCACTAACCACAGCAACGGGAACTGCCGCCTGACTCACAGCACCCAACACACTCGCATGGCAGATAGCGGTGCAGGAGATCCATGTCCTTGCCACGCACCTGCATCAGGTACTCGACGGCCTGCTCGGCAGTGTAGCCCTCGTGGACAATCTTGTGAACTGCGGAGGCGACGGCCATAGGGTCATCGTCACCAGGGTAGAGGATGTTCCGGCCCACTAGGGCACCGCGAACGTTGCCGCCAAGCTTCATGCCCGCCGCGAATTCCGCAAGCGTGGGTGTAGGATCTCCGCGAGCCTCTCCACCCAGCATGAGGATTGGCAAGGTTGTGCTTTCGGCCACGATCTCGTAGTTCTCCGCATAGGGGAGCTTCAGCCAGAGGTTGGCGGAGGAATCCCCCAGCGCAGAGGCCACCCCAGCCAGGCGGGCCAGTTCCTTAGCATCCTTCAATGTCCGGTAGCGGCCGCCTTCTTTTTTCACAGGCAGGGCTTCCACAAAAGTGGGCAAGCCGTACGAATTGACCTCTGTGATAGCGCGAGCGCAGTAATCGATGGTGGCGAGCGAGTCAGGGTTCTCCGGATCCAACCTGAACATGATCTTGGCACCATCCAAGCCAAGGCGGGCTATGCTTTCAGCTGTGAAGGAGGTCATCCGGTCATCCATCTCCCAGACGGTGCCAGCCAGCCCGCCTCGGTTCATGCAGCCCAGGATCACCTTGTTGTCGAGGAAAGAGGGCCCACCTGCCTGGCGCAAGAGGTAGTTCATGATGAACAGATCCTCGATTATGTCGGTTGGCCCCATGACGCCGTCGAACTCGCCAGCGGCGATGACGCGCAACACTCGGCCCAGGTATTGCAGCCGGTTGGCCATGCAGAATTGATCGTCGCCCACGTTGGTCACCCGCCGGGCCGGGTGGTCCGTGGCCAGAATGGTGAGCTTGCCATCGCTCGTGAGCTTCGGCCGCTTCTTGCGCGCCATGGCTTCCGCTTGAATGATGTTCGCTCGCTCAACGCGGAGCTCTGTTATCTGGTCCTTCATGCACTTGCAGAAGAACTTGGTAGAATCGTACTTGAAGCCCTTGAGATCATACGCCATTGCGTTTACCTCCTGTTCGTGGTAGTCGCATCCACACAGTCGTCGCGCGAAGCCGAGAGCTCACAGCTCCAGCCGCGCCCATGCCTCCGCCCACGTTCGCTTGAGGTTGGCGATCACCACCTCAGGGGTTTCGAAGGAACGCGGCTTGGCCTCAAATGTGATCACTGGCATGGGGGTCGGTAGCTTCTTGGAGAAGTAGCCCACCTTGAAAAGGGCCTTGAGGAAATCCACAAGTTGGGGGACGTCGTTCTCGCCACCCGCGACGCCAAAACCAGGATGCTGATCCCCATAGCCCTCCTGCTCTTTGTTCCGCATGATTGCGTTGCCAACGTGCACGTGGATCAGGTGCGGTGCGGCAGCCGACAGCGCTTCATCGGCCGATTCTCGCAGGAGCGGCAGGTGGCTGAGGTCGACTGTAAGGCCGATGTTTTCGTGCTCGGCTTTCACCCTGGCAACCATTGCAGCCGCTTCTGCTGTAGGCCCCAGCAGGGAGCGCTTTTCAATATCGCGGTCGAAGTTCTCCACCGAGAGCCACAGGGTGTACCCAGCAGCATTGGCCTTCTTCTTGGTGTAGTCGCACAGCTCGCAGAGGGATTTGTAGAGCGCATCTTTCGCCTGCTGCTCCCTGTCGGGCCCGGGGTAAGAGTTGGGCCCGTCGAATAGGGCAAGAATTCGAGCTCCAACCGCATACGCTTGGTCTATGCTCGCCTTCACATTGGCCACAGCCGCTTGCCTGGCTTCCTCATCCAGTGAGGCAAGGCTGAGCTTGGTAAGGAGCAGCCCTGGCTGAGCACCCACGCCTATTAGCATGCGAGCTGAGTCCACAAGCGAACGGAGCTCAGCCAGTAAACTCTGGTCCTTTACTGGTGCTATTTCCAAGACCTGGAAAAAGTCGTCCTCTGCGATTCTCCTTGCTGTCTCAAGTACAGGGCCTTCCCCCCGAATGACTTGGGGGTAAATCATGAAATGGACGATGCCCAACTTGCAGAAGGCCTGCCAAGGCCTGTTCATCACTTACCTCCCCTGTGCCTTCCTTGCATCGAGCAGCAGCGCACTGCCGCACCCAAGCAGGCGCCATTCTACCGCAGCCGCTTTCGGTCAGCAACCGCAGCAGGGGGCCAGGGTCTATCGGCCTGGGGTACGGATGCTCGGCTTGCGCTGCAGTTGTGGGTGCTTGAGCGCCATCTGACCGAGTGCCTCGCCCGATTTGATCGTCTGGCTCTTCTTGAGTACCATTGGCGGCGCGTGCCAGCTCTAAAGCCGGCGCCAAGGCTGTGGAAATGTGGAGGCGGCAATGAAGATTGAGATTGACCGGGATGAGTGCATCGGGTGTGGCAACTGCACTGACATTGCCCCAGGCGTGTTCGAGCTTGACGATGAAGGCCTTTCTCGCGTCGTGAACCCCGCAGGCGCGGATGAGAGCACAATCCGGGAGGCGGCTGAGAGCTGCCCGGTAGATTGCATTCACCTGTATGACGATGCCGGCAACAAGATTTACCCGTAGTCGATAGGCGGCCCCCCAAAACCCCTCGCCAATGCCCCTTGCTCACGAGCAGGGGCAGTCAGGGGCAAGGACTTGTGCTGCGCAGGCGGCACGGGTGCCTTGCAGGAGGGGGCCCCATGTATTAAACTTGTAGATGTGTATAGATTGATCGCGAGAAGTGGGGGCCCCCCACTTCTCGTGTTGTAGGGGCGTGTTTGGTTGGAGGAAGAGGGCGGATATGAAAAGCGAGTTTATCCTGGCCATAAACGAGCTGTGCGCTGAGCGGCAGTTGCCGCGCGATGTGATCTTGGCGGCAATTGAGGCGGCGCTCGTGCACGCTTACAAGAAAGACCATGCCGGCGAGGCTCGGGCCGTTATCGACCCCAATACAGGCCAGGTGCGGATTCTCGCTACGAAAGTTGTCGTCGAACAGGTCAAGAACCCGGACACGGAGATCTCGCTGGCCGAGGCGCGTAAACTGAAACCGGGTGCGAAGCTGGGGGATCGCCTTGAGGTTGAGGCGACACCTGCGGGGTTTGGGCGTATAGCGGCTCAGACGGCCAAGCAGGTCATTATGCAGCGCATTCGGGAAGCCGAGCGGAATGCCGTCTACGAGGAGTTTGCGGACCGCAAGCAGGAAATCGTGAGCGGTGTTGTGCAGAGCATCGGGCCGCATGGGGTCACGATTAACCTTGGTCGCGCCGAGGCCATCCTGCCGCCGGCGGAGCAGATACGGGGTGAGAACTTGCGGCCCCACCAGCGCGTGCGCGTGTACGTGGTCGGTGTCAAGGAGACGCCACGCGGGCCCGAGATCATTGTCTCGCGCGCCCACCGGGATATGCTCAAAAGGCTGCTGGAACTTGAGGTCCCGGAAATCTACAACGGTGTTGTGGAGATCAAGGCAATCGCCCGGGAGCCAGGCAGCCGCTCGAAAGTGGCTGTTGCAGCGCGCCAGCCTGGAGTTGACCCAGTTGGTTGTTGCATCGGTATGCGTGGGATGCGCATCCAAAGCATCGTGAACGAACTCAACGGCGAGAAGATCGACGTGGTCGAGTGGAGCTCGGATCCGGCCAAGTTCATTGCTAATGCGCTGAGCCCTGCAAAGGTGACGCGAGTCATTTTGAGTGAGCGCGATGATGGGCGCACAGCAACTGTGATCGTGCCCGATAAGCAGCTCTCACTTGCCATTGGCAAAGAGGGCCAAAATGCAAGGCTCGCTGCCCGCCTCACGGGTTGGCGGATAGACATAAAGCCCGAATCAGAGGCGGGCCATCTAGCAGCTTCTGAACTGGAACCCACAGAGGAGGATGCAGAGGAGTTGTTTCGGGCTGCTGAGGAACTCCTGGGCCTCGCGGGCAGCGATGGCCTGCCGGCTGAGGCCGATGCGGCTAGTGTGGAGTGAGGCGCGTAGATGGCATCGCGGCGCGGGCAGAAGCCTCAGCGAAAGCTGCCACAGCGTACCTGCGTTGTCTGCCGTGTGGAGATGCCAAAGCGGGCTCTCATGCGCATAGTCCGGACTCCTGAGGGCGCAGTGAGGGTGGACCCGCGTGGCAAATTGAGCGGCCGAGGCGCGTACTTGTGCCCGAGGGAACAGTGCTTTCGAAGCAGAAAGGCAAGGGAGAAGGTTGCGCAGGCGTTGGGCATCCAGATAGAGGAGCAGACTTGGGAGAGGCTGCAGCCCGAGTTAGAGGAGCTAGCGGCGCTGAGAGCTGCGGAGCTGGAGCAGGGGGGTTCAGGCGTTCCAGCGCAGCAATTTGGCGGGGAAGATGCGGAAGGAGGCTAGATGCGGAAAGCGGAAATGCTGAAACGGGGCGGGTTGCGCAAAACGATGGGTGGCACCTTCGGCCGGCGGGATAAACCATACGGCCTGGTAGCCTCACCTCGGGCGCGCCGGGCCAGCGATTTCCTGGAGGAGATTGAGGAAGAGGAAAGGATCGCAGGCCCGCGGCCACGGAAGCGGCCACGGCCGTCCAAGGCGGCAGCCCCTCCTGCCGAGAAGGCCCCGGAGCCAGCAGCTCCTGCTGGAAAGCAGGTTGTCATCCCCGAAAGCGTGACGGTGAGGGAGCTCGCGAGCTTGCTTGGGGCCAGCCCGATAGATGTCATAAAGATCCTCATGGCCAACGGCGTGCTCGCCAACATCAACCAGCCCATCGACTTCGATACAGCGGCGGTAGTTGCCTCCGAGATGGGTTTCGAGGTACTGGAAAAGCAACCCGAACGCGTGGCGGAAGAGCCCGTCAAAGAACAGGAGGTGCGCAGCGTCAAGGAGGACATATATGCCGGTGAGCCAGAGGAACTGCTGCGGCCCCGGCCGCCGGTCGTCACCGTACTTGGCCACGTGGATCATGGCAAGACGACGCTGCTGGATGCCATCCGCCAGACAAACGTGGCAGCAAGGGAGGTGGGTGGCATCACGCAGCGTATCGGCGCCTATCAAGTGGAGTACCAAGGCCGGAAGATCACTTTCATAGACACGCCTGGGCATGAGGCATTCACTGCCATGCGGGCACGTGGCGCTCAGGTGACGGATATAGCGGTGCTTGTCGTTGCTGCTGATGACGGCGTTATGCCGCAAACGCGAGAGGCCATCGATCACGCGCGGGCGGCGAAGGTGCCGATTATTGTGGCCCTCAACAAGATCGATCGGCCTGAGGCCAACCCAGAGCGCGTCAAGCGGCAGCTTGCGGAGATAGGTCTAACCCCTGATGACTGGGGCGGCAGCACGCTGGTGGTGCCAGTCTCGGCTTTGCGCAAGCAGGGCATCGAGGAGCTTCTGGCGGC
>JAPWUW010000349.1 GCA_028275325.1 Anaerolineae bacterium
CCCGCCCTGCTCTAACCCAGCAGCCCCTTCAAGCGAGCCTCCGGCTGCATGGGCTTCCTGTTCTTGCTCCTTTTGCTCTTCGCGCCCTCTGGTTGCCCGTTTCCAGCCTACAGTGGCGATGGCATGAGCAGCCACCCCCGCTAGAGCCACGGCGCTCAGAGCTACTCCAAGCCGGTCCACCGTGACCTCAACTGGGAACCCCGGGACCTCAGGCAACCGGCCGTAGAAGGGTGTCATGGCATCCCAGAAGCCAAACGCCGCGCAGGCGATGCACCCATGACCTGCCTGGACCGGCCAGCTGGTGCCACCATTCCAGCGCACCACCGGGCAATTGTAGTACGCCTGTGGGCCCTTGCAGCCCATCTTGTACAGACACCAACCCTTTCGGTGCCCCTCGTCCCCCCATGCTTCCACAAATTGGCCCGCATCGAAATGCGCTCGACGCTCACAGTTGTCGTGAATGCGCTTCCCATGCGCAAAAAGAGGTCTGCCATACGAATCTAGAGCCGGCAATCGGCCAAAAACAAGGTAATGCACGATAGTTGCTGCCAAGTTAACGCCATTGTGGGGGCACCCCGTCAGGTTGACAATCGGCTTGTCCTTCACCAGCTGGTAAACACCTTTGGCCCCGGTCGGGTTGGGCCGTGCGCTTGGCCACCCGCCCCATGCAGCGCAAGCGCCCACAGCCACAATGGCTGCTGTCTGGCTGCTCACTTCTTGAAGGATTTGTTCGGCGGTGCGGCCCGCTATAGTGCAGTAGTAGGCATTCTCACCGCTCGGAATGGAACCCTCAACGATTGTTACGTACCGGCCCGCGTACCTCTTGATCGCTTCCTCGAGCTTTTGCTCGGCCTGGGCGCCCGCATCAGCCATCAACACTTCGTTGTACTCAAGGGAAATCACATCTAGCAGCAAGTCAGCAACGGTAGGGTCCGAGGTGCGCAAAAAGCTCTCGTCGTCGCCGGTGCATTCCTGAAAGTGAAGCCAAATAACAGGCAAGCGTTCCTTGCTCTCCAACGCTTCAGCAATCTTGGGCACCATTCCTGGCGCCAGGGCAAGAGTGGCGCCCATCACGGTGCAAAAGCGCAGGAACTCCCGGCGCGAAACGTTGCGTGCCTGGAGCCGGGCCTTGATGCTGCGATTCTCCTCACCCATCTGTATCCTCCTCGACCATCGCGAATGTAGCGTCTCTGGTGCCGGGCTCCTCAGCCTCAGGCCAAGGGCCGCTGTAGACAATGGCCTGGGACCCCCGCACATAGCCGACGAGACAGATGCCAGCGCGTCGCGCCAGAGCTACAGCCATATCAGTCGGCGTGGTACGAGAGGCTACCACAGAAACGCCCATTTGGAAAGCCTTGTAGGCCATTTCGGACGACACCCTCCCGCTGGTTAGCAGCACCATGCCCGCCGGGTCCAGCCCAGCAAGCAGGCAGTGGCCCATGAGCTTGTCGACCGTGTTGTGCCGGCCAATGTCTATCTGAGTGCTCACGAACTCACCCTGGGCCCAGAGCGCCGAAACGTGCAGGCCAGCCGCATCGCGAGTGGAACGCGCCCCTTTCCACAGCTCCTGCATCAGTTCGGGCAACCTGGCGATGAAGCCTGGTTCCACGGCTGGCACACGCCTCAATCTTATGCTCTCTGGCCAGCTGGGCTCCTGGCCACATCCGCTTGTCAGCAGGCGGGGCACCCGATCAATCTGTGGCTGGCCACGTACCTGTAGCCTGAGAACCCTCGGATCCTCGGCGCAATGCTCAAGCAACAGCACATCATCCAAACCGCTGATGATCCCAGCAAAGAAGGCGTGGCCAAGGGCGAGCTCCTTCTGGGCCACAGGAGAACACATCACAGTCACCCACTGTTCTCCGTTTACCCATATCTGTAGCGGTACCTCATGGGGGACATAATAGGAACCCGGCTCCAGGCCGCCGTCCATGAGCATAAGGCAGCTTTCCTTCACAGCCGCGTCGGCCATACCTCCCCCTTAGCCACCAGCTCTTCGGCGCGAACAAGGTCTGATGGACGGTTGATGTTGAAGAAGGAAAGCCCGCCTGGATCCCAGCTGCGCCAGCAGGCCTCTGGCACCGGCTGCACGCAAAGGCCTCGATAGGCCTCCACAACCTTGTAAACCCCCCGGCTGAGCGCTTCTTCAAAGTGCCGTAGGCAGCTGAATCGGTAAACGGCAACCAGCGGCTCGTAAAGCCCATCTTTTAGCGGCACAACTGCATCAGCTTGAGGAGCAGCGCTACTGATGAGCCCCTGCAGCAGCACCGGCTGCAAGAAAGGCATGTCACAAGCAACCACCAGTATGTCGTGCTGTGCTGCTCGCAGCGCGGCCACCAAGCCGTCCAAAGGCCCAGCCCCGCCCACTGCATCGGCAACAGGTACAGCTACAGCAAGGTCAGCGAGTTCAGCGCTGCCACCCACCACCAGCAGCTGCGAGCAAACAGTCTTGAGGGCGGCAGAGACCCACTCAATGAGCGTTCGCCCAGCAAGCTGAACCCTAGCCTTCTCCTGCCCCATACGGCTGCTTTGGCCCCCCGCGAGGATCACACCGACCAATCCGCCAACCTCTGCGTTTGGCGCGCTTGCCCTGGCTGGCTTCGCTTGCCACAAGGCCCAGGAGTGTGCCGGCATGGTCTCTTCAACCTGTGTACCCCAATAACCTCAATTCCTGCGGGCGCCCCGGCCTGCCCGCCCGGCCGCTATCTGCACCGCCAAGGCAATGGCAGCCATCATGCTGCGCGCGTCCGCCCTGCCTGTGCCGGCAATGTCGAACGCCGTACCGTGGTCCACGGATGTCCTGATGATGGGCAAGCCCAGAGTGACGTTCACACCCTCCTCAAACCCCACCATCTTGACGGGGATGTGGCCTTGGTCATGGTACATGGCAAGCACAGCATCGAACTCCCCTCGGCTCGCCCTCAGGAAAACTGTGTCCGCCGGGAGGGGCCCCACCACTTTGTGGCCACGTGCTCGCAGCTGTTCCACAGCGGGAGAGATCTCCTGAGCTTCCTCCTGCCCGAACAAGCCACCTTCCCCTGCGTGAGGGTTCAGCCCGGCAACCGCCAGACGAGGCTCGCTCACCCCCAATTCTGATAGTGCTGAAAGTGTCAACTCCCCGGCGCGCACGATCCGCTCCGCGCGCACCATTTCCACCGCTTCGCGCAA
>JAPWUW010000350.1 GCA_028275325.1 Anaerolineae bacterium
GCGCCCGGTGCTTGTGGCGGGCGGCGGCGTCATCGCAAGCGAGGCCTGGCAGGAGTTGCGGGAGGTTGCAGAGTTTCTGGGTGCGCCCGTCGTCACGACGATGATGGGCAAAGGGGCTTTCCCCGAGGATCATCCCCTCTCGGGCTTTCACGCTGGCTCCAAGGGCACAACCTGCGGGAACGCGCTCACCTCGCAGGCCGATGTGCTGCTGGCCATCGGCATGCGCTTTGCCGACGAATCCACCTCGTCATATCGCCACGGGGTGTCTTACGCCATCCCGCCGACGAAGCTCATCCACATTGACCTGGATTCCGGGGAGATTGGCAAGAACTACCCTGTTGAGGTCGGCATTGTGGCGGATGCCAAGGCGGCGCTTGGCGCGCTGCTTGAATTCCTGCGGGCCTCGAGCGCGCCGCGCCGCTACAGAGAGAGCGCCTACTTCGCCCAGATCCAGCAGCTGCGCGAGGAGTGGCTTGCGCACGTGCGGGCGCTTGCCGGGAGCGAACATGTGCCCATCACCATTTCGCGCCTGATCGCCGAGCTGCGCCAGTTCCTCGCTCGGGATGCGGTTGTGCTCACTTCCTCCGGGAACACACAGGCGCAGTGGTTCCAGGAGGCGATGGTCTTCGAGCCGCGCACCAACCTGACGGCTGGCGGCTTCAGCACGATGGGCTGGGCGCTGCCGGCAGCGCTGGGGGCGAAGCTCGCCGCGCCGGGAAAGCAGGTAGTGGCCCTGGTGGGGGATGGGGATTTCCTCATGACGGCCCAGGAGCTTGCCGTGGCTGTGCAGTACGACCTCCCCGTCGTCTGCGTGGTGGCCAACAACCAGGGCTGGATCTCCATCCGGGATCTGCAGGCGGCGGTCTACGGGCTCGAGCGCGCTGTGGGGGCCGAGTTCCTCCGGGAGGGGCAGCCGATCTCGCCGGATATTGCTGCCCTGGCGCGGGCCTTCGGCTGCCATGCCGAGAGAGTCTGCGCGCCGGCCGAAGTGAGGCCAGCGCTGCAGCGGGCCTTTGCGGCCGGCAGGCCTGCCGTGGTTGAGGTCTTGGTGGAGCGCGCCTACCCTCTCTCCGGCAGCCCGGCAGTGGGCTGGTGGGATGTCCCGGTGCCCGCTTACCTGGAAAAAGAGCGCGCCCGGTACGACCAGGAGCGGGCAGAGGAGCGCTAGCGCTGGCAGTGCGGTGGTTTGGCTGTGCGCCTGCGGTGAGTGCAGGATGCAGCGGATGCGGAGGGGCCATGGAGCAAATGGAGCTTGCCGCCACCTATGCGCGAGCGCTGTATCGCGCCTGCGGCGTCGATAGATCGGGCGGCAAACCTCTTATCGGGATTGCTTGCTCCTGGAGCGGCCTTGTGCCGGGCCACGTGCACCTGGACGAGCTGGGGAGGCAAGTGGCGCGAGGGGTGGCCGAGGCGGGGGCCACGCCAGCTCCCTTTGGGACCATCGCGCTCTGCGATGGCATCTGCCAGGGGGCGGGGATGCACGCAGTCCTCCCCAGCCGGGAGGTGATTGCCGCCTCAGTGGAGCTCACCGCGCGGGCCTACGGCTTCGACGCGCTCGTCTGCCTTGCTTCCTGCGACAAAGTTATCCCAGGCATGTTGCTTGCGGCGGCTCGGCTGGATCTGCCGACGCTCTTTGTGAGCGGTGGGCTGATGGCCGAGGGCGTATGGCGCGGCGAGCGGCTTGTCGCAAGCGACGTGAAGGAGGCCATCGGGCGCTTCCGCCGTGGCGAGCTTGGCGAGGAGGAGCTGCGGCAGATTGAAGAGGCTGCCTGCCCGGGGCCGGGCGTCTGCAACATGATGGGCACCGCAAACACCATGTGCATCCTGCTCGAGGCTGCAGGCCTCAGCCTGCCCGGCAATGCCACCATCTTGGCCACGGCGGGTGCTCCCGGGCAGCTGAACCCGGCCCTGCTCGGTTTGGCGCGCCGCGCTGGGCAGTGCATCGTGCGCGCTCTCGGGCAGGGGCTCACATTCCGGCAGGTGCTGCGGCAGGAGACGCTTTACAACCTGGTGCGGGTTGTGCAGGCAATTGGCGGCTCCACAAACGCAGTGCTTCACCTCGAGGCCCTAGCGACAGAGCTTGGCTGCTCCTTGACGCTGGAGGATTGGGATCGGCTGGGGCGGCAGACGCCGCTTCTTGCGAAGTTCAAGCCCGCTTCGGCGCATACGGTGTCGGACTTCGGGAAAGCGGGCGGGGTGCCGGCGCTCTTGCAGGCCCTTGCGCCGCTCCTTGAGCTCGACCTGCCGACCGCCTATGGCTGCACGCTGGCAGAGGTCGCTGCAAGCGCCGGCCAGCTGGAAAGTGGCGGCATCCTGCGGACGCTTGCTGAGCCGCTCGCCCCGGAAGGTGGCATTGCCGTTCTGTACGGGAACCTCGCGCCGGGTGGCGCCGTCGTGAAGAAGAGCGGCATTTCGCCGGCGATGCTGCGCCACACTGGGCCAGCGCGCGTGTTCGACCGCGAGGAGGATGTGCGGCAGTGCTTGCTGGGCGGGCGCGTTGGCCCTGGGGATGTGCTGGTGGTGCGCTACGAGGGGCCGCGCGGCGGGCCTGGGATGCGGGAGCTCTCGCTCCCGGCGGCCATCCTTGTCGGCATGGGCCTCGGGGATTCGGTGGCCATGATCACGGATGGGCGCTTCTCAGGGGCGACGCGGGGACCTTGCATCGGGCACATCTGCCCGGAGGCGGCGGTGGGCGGGCCAATCGCCGCCGTGCGCGATGGCGACCTCATCGAGATCGACATCCCTGCCCGCAAGCTGAACGTCCGCCTGAGCGAGGAGGAGCTGCAGGCTCGGCTGGCCCAGTGGCGCCCGCCCTCGCGGCAGGCTCCGGCGGGGTTCCTTCGTCTCTACGCACGGGAAGTGGGACCGGCAAGCGAAGGCGCACCGCTGCGCTAGCACCCGCGGCCTGGGTGCGCTGGCACCGAGAGGGGCGGGCGGGAGGGGCTCTTCCTGGAGACACACACGAGCGGCCAAGATGCGTTGGCACCCCCGGGGGAAGCCTATCTGCAAACGCGCTGGCTGCCAAGGTGGGTCATACAAGTCCAGATGGCACTTGAGACCGCATCATGGCCGCATTCGTCGCGTCCTCGCTGGAACATCTCCCGCTGCCAAAGCAGATTGGCGGCCAGTGTTGCAATTCTGGAGGTATTCCCACCCGCCCGCCC
>JAPWUW010000351.1 GCA_028275325.1 Anaerolineae bacterium
GCAAGGCCAACCACGAGAAGCCCCCAGCTACTGGATTCAGGGTTCGCAAGCGTGCGCAAACCCCTCGCCACTAGCCAGCACACACAAAGGGCGAGGAGCTGGTGTGGGAAAGGCCCAGCGCTCATTGCATCGAGCAGCAACCCACCAAGAACCGCCCAACCTATACCTCCTGCCCCCGTGGATAGATAGCTCCAACACGCAACCACTATGGCGACTAGATCCGGGCCGCAGCTTGTGATGCCAAACCGCAGCATTCCCGATCCCTGCAGGGCAGCAGCTGCCACCAGGAGGCCTGCTACCACAATGTACTCGCGTCCGGTTGCGCGTCTCGGCAGCATCACTCTGCTCCGGCCAACGAGGCCTCATGGGGTTTTGTGAGGACGAGGACAATCTCCAGTGCACCGAAATCGACAGACGGCGAGACAATTGCCTGCTTGAAGAGCGCCGTGTCGCGCTCAATTACCCGGCTCACCTGCCCGATGACGATGCCACGCGGAAAGACACCCCCGAGGCCTGAGGTCACTACCACGTCACCTTCCTGCACCTCCGAGTCCTTACCGACCTCATCCAGGAGAAGCGTGCCATCCAGCTGACCGCGAACAAGGCCTTGAGCGCGAGTCCTTTGTACAAGCGCGGCTATGGCGCTGTTGGGGTCTGTGATGAGGAGTACAGTGGCCTTGTTGCCGTACGAACGCACCACTCTGCCAACAAGGCCCCTTCCGGTCACCACAGGCATATCTGGCAGGAGCTGAACCCCACTCTGGGCAACAATGCTGATCGCCCGGATCAGGTTGCCGGGCTCTACGCCAACGACTCTCGCCTCGACCTCCGCGCCTGTCATCCCAAGCGGCAAGTATCGTTGTCCCATCTGCAGCTGTTCGCGCAGCAACCGATTTTCTGCGGCCACCTCTTGAAGCGCTACGAGCTGAACGGTGAGGTCCTCCACTTTCCGCTTGAGTGCTTCGTTTTCGGCGCGAAGCTCGGACAAATCCCGAAAGTAGACGGATGCAGCCCGGATGCGGTTGGACACCTCCCTCACCTGCTCCTGGACCGGCACCATCGCCTCAGTCAGCAGCCCGTGTAGCTGCCGAACAGCTGCTGGCTGACCGCTAAGAAACACTCCAAAGGCCACGGCCAGCAACACGGCCGCAACCCAATCCTGGCGCCGCATTGGTCCTCAGAGGCGCGAACCGGATCCGCTCATCGCCACCGGCCATTTCGATGCGTCGCGGCAAGCACCTTGCGCAATACGTCCAGCTCCTCCAGCACCTTGCCCGCTCCTTTGGCCACACACGTCATGGGGTCGGGCGCGACATACACCCGCATGCGCGTTTCCTCGCTGAGCCGCTGCGCTAAGCCCTGCAGCAAGGCACCGCCGCCAACAAGCGCGATCCCGTTTTCCATCAGATCGGCAACGAGCTCCGGCGGGGTTGCATCCAGTGTGCTGCGGACCTCTTCCGCAATGATGCGAACCGGACCCGCCAATGCCTCTCGAATCTCCACACTGCTCACCTCAATCGCCTGGGGCAGGCCGGTGAGCAGGCTGCGCCCGCGCACGACCATAGTCTGCTCCTGCTCGAGCGGGTAGGCTGAACCGATGGCAATCTTCACCTTTTCCGCCATGCGCTCCCCGATGAGCAAATTGTACTTTTCTCGGACGTAGCGCATGATTTCCTCGTCCATCTCATCGCCAGCCACTCGGATCGAGCGTGCGACAACTATGCCCCCCAGGGCTATAACGGCCACCTCTGTTGTGCCGCCGCCCACGTCGACCACCATACTGCCCACGCTATCCGTCACAGGCAGATCTGCGCCAATGGCGGCGGCCATTGGCTCCTCGATGAGGTATGCCTCGCGCGCTCCCGCGTTGAGTGCCGCCTCGTAGACCGCTCGTTTTTCCACCTCGGTGCAGCCGCTGGGGATGCCGATCACGACCCTGGGGCGGGGCACACTCAACATCATCTGCTGGTGCACGCGCCGGATGAAGTAAAGCAGCATCTTCTCCGTAGTGTCAAAATCGGAAATGACGCCATCGCGGAGTGGCCGCACTGCAACGATGTTTGCTGGCGTCCGGCCCACCATCTGCTTCGCTTCCAGCCCAATTGCTACCACCCGCTTGGTCTTGGCCTCTATAGCGACAACAGATGGTTCATTGATGACTATGCCCTTGCCGCGGACACTGACCAGAGTATTGGCTGTTCCAAGATCTATGCCGATATCTAAAGAGAAGAGCCCTAGAAGGGCATTCAGAGGGTTAAACACGCCTTCACTCTCCCCGGCGCTGCATCTCCAACCAGCGCCCCTTCGGTACCTGTGGCGTTGGCTCTGGGCACCAATTATAGCACAGCGCACGTCCCGGAACCACGGCAAGCACCAGCCGCACCAGCCGGAGGAGGCTCACGCTAACATGCCAAAAGCCCCATCGCCGCGAGCTCCGCCCTGGCGATATCTGGCGCATCCGTGCCAATCGAATCCACTCCCATGGCAGCAAGAGCCCTAACGAGTTCCGGCGAGTTCGCTGTCCAGGCATGAACTGCCAGCCCGCGCGCGTGGGCGGCGGAAACAAGGGCTGCTGTCACGCGGGAGTGGTGCGGGCGGAGCGAGTGCGCGCCGACGGCCAGCGCCTCGTCTATCGGCTCTGGTGTGGCGTGGCCGAAAAGAATACCGGTTGCAATGGAGGGGTCAAGTTGCGTCACGGCCCTAAGGCAGGCGTGGTTGAACGAGATAATGCATGTGCGCGAGCACATGCCGTAGCTCCGAACGAGTTCCACCGTGCGGGCGATCAGAGCAGGAGGCGGCTCTGGCTCACCTTTGAGCTCGATCACCAATTCCATTGACGAACTGCGCACAAGCTCCAGGAGTTCTGCCAGCGCAGGAATCCTTTCTCCCGCGTATTGAGGCCCGAACCAGCTGCCCGCATCCAGCCTTTTGAGCTCTCTCAGGGTGAGGGCACCCACGAAGCCTGTGCCGTTGGTCACGCGGTCCACAGTGGGGTCGTGCAACAGAACCACCTCCCCATCAGCGGTGAGACGAACGTCGCATTCGGCGGCGTGTGCTCTCAGCTCCATAGCCTTGCGGAAGGAAGCAAGTGTGTTCTCTGGCGCATGGGCCATAGCGCCACGATGGCCGACAACAACCACCTTGCCGCTTCC
>JAPWUW010000352.1 GCA_028275325.1 Anaerolineae bacterium
GTGGAGGACGGACGGATCGAGGTCATTGGCCCGGAGTTCGATGGCGTCCCCGAGGGCGGCGCCATGAACATGGGCATTCTCGTGGAGGTGGCCGGGCGCAAGATGCAGCCGGATTTCGAGCCGGTGCTGGAGCGGCAGATTCACTATTTCATCAACGGTGCTTCTGGTGTGCAGCACATAGGCCAGCGCGATATCACCTGGATCCGCATCAGCAAGGCAGCGGCCGAGAAGGGGTTCCGGCTGCGGCACTTCGGGGACATCCTTTACACCCGCATGCACAGCGAGTTCGGGGCAATAGTGGACAAGGTGCAGGTGAAGATCATCACCGAGCCGGAGCTCTTCGAGAAGGTGCTGGCCGAGGCGCGGGAGGCGTATAACTTCCGCAACCAGCGCCTTGCTGATATGACGGATGAATCGGTGGAGACTTTCTACTCCTGCACGCTCTGCCAGAGCTTTGCGCCCAATCACGTCTGCATCGTCTCGCCGGAGCGGCTTGGGCTTTGCGGCGCCTACAACTGGTTGGATTGCCGCGCCTCGTACGAGATCAACCCCACTGGCCCGAACCAGCCAGTGCCGAAAGGCGAGGTGCTGGACGAGTGGAAAGGGTATTTCCGCAATGTGAACGAGTTCGTGCGGCAGGCGTCCAACGGCACAGTGGAACAGGTGGCGCTCTACTCGGCCATGGAGAACCCGATGACCGCTTGCGGCTGCTTCGAGTGCATTCTCATGGTCATACCTGAGGCAAACGGTTTCATGGTCGTCTCGCGCGAGGACCCAAGCATGACGCCAGCTGGCATGACTTTCAGCACCCTGGCTGGGATGGCTGGTGGTGGCCTGCAGACGCCGGGCGTGATGGGCATAGGCAAGTACTTCCTCGTCAGCCGCAAGTTCATCCGCGCCGATGGCGGGCTGAAGCGGATTGTGTGGATGTCCAAGAACATCAAGGAGGAAATGCGCGCGGAACTGCAGGCTGCATGCGAGCGAGAAGGAGTTCCCGATCTATTGGACAAGATAGCGGACGCGGAAGTGGCCACGACTGTCGAGGAGCTGCTGGCGTTCCTCGAGGAGAAGCAGCATCCGGCGCTCGTCATGGAGCCGCTTTTGTGATGAGAACGAGGCACCAGGGGTCGTCCTGGTGCCTCCCCCTGCTCTGCGCTTATAATGCGGCCTCGCTAAAAGGTGATAGAGGCGGGGAATGAGGGAAAGGCACTCTTTGAGCGCGTGGCTGCAGGAAGTGTATGGCCACGGGCATGACGAAGCGGAGCTTGAGACGCAGCTCGTGCGCTACCAGGAGGCGGCTACGCTCTTCCGGCAGTCGTTTGGCTGCGAGCCGGCGTTTTTCTGCCGTGCCCCTGGCCGTGTGAACCTCATCGGCGAGCATACCGATTACAACTGCGGCTTCGTCATGCCAACGGCGATAGATAGAGACATCATTATCGCCGGCCGGCCACGGCCCGACATGCTTGTGCGGGCGCACAACGTTGAGGCTGGCAAGTACGAGCCATTTGAGTTTGTCATCTCGGCGCAGATCCCGCCGGCTGGTACCGGTCACTGGAGCAACTACATTCGCGGGGCGGCACAGCGGCTCTGCCAGGAGTACGGTGCGGCTGTCCGCGGTGCCGACCTGGTTGTCGCTGGGCGTGCGCCGCACGGGACGCCCATTGGCGTCGGGCTGAGCTCTTCCACTTCGCTCACGGTTGCGGCCATGCTGGCCCTGGCTCACAGCAGCGGGCTGGCTCTCGAGGGGCAACGGCTGGCCGCACTGGCCAGCGAGGGGGAGTGGTATGTCGGCACCCGGGGCGGGATAATGGACCAGTTTGCCTCTGTTTTCGGCCGGGGTGGGCATGCTCTCTTCCTTGACTGCTTGCGCCTGCCCGACGGCACATACCGCCTGGAGCGCATCCCGCTGCCAGCTGGGTACCGGCTGGTGCTGTGCAACAGCGGCGTGCGCCACGAGAACACACGCTCTGAGTTCAACACGCGCGTCTTTGAGTGCCGCGTGGGTGTGTACATGCTGAGGCAGCAGTGGCCACAGTTGCGCTCGCTGCGAGATCTGGACTCGGAGCGCATTGGGCTGAGCCATGAAGAACTGAACCGTGTGCTAGAGGAGCTGCCAGATGAGGTGAGCGGCGAGGAGCTGCTGCGGCAAGGGGTGGCCCAGGCTGTGACGGGCGATATGCCGCATTTCCGCGTTGAGCCTGGCCGGCTGTACCGCGTGCGCCGGCGCTGCCGACACGTGGTGTGCGAGAATAGACGGGTCGTGCAAAGCGCTGAGGTGCTCAAAGCCGGGAATGCGGAGCTTTTCGGGCAGCTGATGGATGAGGCGCACCGGAGCGCCCGGGATGATTACGAGGTCAGCGTGCCGGCTGTGGAGGCTATGGTGGAGGCAGCACGGTCCGCGCCCGGCTGCCTTGGGGCACGCATCACTGGCGCCGGGTGGGGAGGTTGTGTGGTGGCGCTTGTGGAGGAGGCCGCTGTGCCCGAGTTTCTGGCCGCGGTCCAGGAGCGCTACTGCCTGTACAGCGGCCGGGTGCCAGAGCTTCTTGTCTGCAATTCGGCAACAGGCGCTCAGGTGCTGCCGCTGTAGGCACAAGGGGGGCTAGCCATACGGTTTTCGTGCTGGATTGAGCTTACTGGGAGGAGCGGAAATATGCCTGATGCGATACAGCTGCCAGTGGAGAAATACCGCGGGGCGGTGCGAGAGGTGACGCTCGGCGCTGGCCCTGATGCGGGTGGGAGCAGGAAGAAGGTGGTGACCGTCGGCGGGGAGACCACTTTGCCCTTTCTCTTCTTCGAGGGCAAGATGCCCAACCGGCCTGTCGTGGCAGTGGAGATCGCCGAGCGGGCGCCGGAGCGGTGGCCGGAAATGCTTTTGTCCGCCTGGGGCAAGGCCACGGGGGATGTGGCGGAGTGGGCCCGTGCCGCTGAGGAAGCGGGGGCCGATCTGATCGTGCTGCAGCTCCAGGATGGCGACGGTGCGTTGCCAGCGCAGGAGATTGCCACGCGCTCTCGGGCTATCTTGCAGGCCTGCGGGCTTCCCCTCATTGTGGTCGGGCCGGGTGCAGCCGAGAGGGATAACGAGATCTTGGTGGCAGTGGCCGATGCCACTGCTGGTGAGAGGCTTGCCCTTGGCCGCTGCGAGGAGA
>JAPWUW010000353.1 GCA_028275325.1 Anaerolineae bacterium
CCAGCAGGGAGAAACTGGTAGGCGGCAAACACCAGCCAGCCAATGTAGATAGCAGCCCAAATCGAGAAGACATAACCTGCTGGAACGAAAAGGACAGGAAGGCTGTCGGAGATCTCTCCCGTTGTCTTGCCGTTCAGTGGCAGAGCGTTGGCGAGCGCGTTGAAAGCGATGGTGATGAGTGCAGCAAGCAGATTGGCGTACCTCATGCGGGCTGGCACTTGTGGGTGCATCTGATCCTCCTTTTTGGCCGATGTTCGGCCGCATGGATCGTGCTGGATTCAGGCATCGGCTGCTGCTATTATGCAGCCCGAGCGTTCCTGTTGCCAGCGGATGTACAGGCTCTTGCGCCCTGTGCAAGTGTGTCTCTCCGGGAGAGTTGCAGAGCTCATGGAGGAAGGCATGGCTGAGCTGCAGAAGTTGATTCCGCTCCTTGTCCCGATAGTGCTTGTCGAGATTGGCCTCATGGTGGCGGCGCTCTGGGATATTTGGAGGCGCAAGGCCACCAGAGTGCTGCCCAAGTGGGGCTGGATCCTCGTTATTGTCCTTGTCAACATCTTCGGCCCGATTGCCTACTTTCTCCTGGGGCGCGAGGAAGGGTAGCGTGGAGCAAGCAATTCGCTGTGAGGGCCTGAGCAAGGCTTTTGGCCGGACGAGGGCGCTCCAGGGGCTGGAACTGGCTGTTCCGGCTGGAGCCGTGTTCGGGTTTCTGGGGCCCAACGGTGCAGGCAAGACAACGACCATGCGGTTGCTTGCGGGCCTTGCTCGTCCCTCTGCTGGCAGTGCCTGGATCTGCGGGCAGAAGGTGCGGGCTGGGAGCCGCGAGATCGCGCGGCTAGTGGGGTACCTTCCTGAGGAGCCGGCATTTTACGGCTGGATGCGCCCGCGCGAGTTTCTGGACTACGTGGCGCGGCTTTTTGGTTTTGGCCCGGCTGAGCGGCAGCGGCGTGTGGAGATGGTGCTTGAGACCGTTGGCCTGCAGGATGTGGCGGGGCGGCGGATCAGTGGCCTTTCGCGGGGCATGCGGCAAAGGCTTGGCTTGGCACAGGCGCTAGTGCATGGGCCACGCGTCCTCCTTCTGGATGAGCCGGCGAGTGCTCTTGACCCGATTGGGCGCAGGGAGATCCTGGAATTCATCCGCGCTCTGGCGCCGGACTGCACCGTTTTCTTCTCCACACACATCCTGGCGGATGTGGAGCGCATCTGCGACCAGGTGGCGGTCATTGCCAATGGACGTTTGGTCGTGCAGGCGCGCACGGAGGAGCTCTTGCGGCGCTACGCGTTGCCGGTATTCGAGGTCGAGGTCGAGCCTGGCCAGGGGGTCGCGCTGCAGAGGTGGCTGCAAGAGCTGGGCGCCGCGGGCTGGCTCTTGGGCGTTTCTCATGCTGCGGATGGGAATAGCGCGCGCATTCTCTGCCGGGAGGTGAGCGAGGCCAGGCAAGCTCTCATCGCGGGTTTGGCTCAGGCGAGCCTGCCTATAACGAGGCTGGAGCTGGTGCGCCCATCGCTCGAAGAGGTATTTGTGCGGCTGGTGCAGGGTGAGGCGGACAAATGAGTGCGTTGTGGACAGTCTGGCGCAAGGAGATGCTGGAAGCGGTGCGTTCGCGCCGGTTGCTTGGCGTGACGGCGACCCTTTTCGTCTTCGGAGCTGCCTCGCCGCTGCTTGCTAGGCTCACGCCGCAAATCCTGCAGTTGCTTCCTGGAGCTGAAGCATTTGCCGCACTGGTGCCGGAACCCAGCCTTGCGGATGCTGTGGCACAGTACCTCAAGAACCAGAGTCAGTTCGGGATCCTCCTTGCCATACTGACGAGCATGGGAGCTGTAGTGCAGGAGAAAGAGAGGGGCACAGCGGCGATGGTGCTGTGCAAGCCACTGCCGCGCTGGGCTTTCATCGCGGGGAAGTTCATGGCGATAGGGGCGAGCTTCCTGCTCGCCCTCGCGGTGGGTGCAGTTGCCGGCTACTACTACAGTGAGGTGCTCTTTGGCGGGCTGGGGTTGGGGCGTTGGCTTGCAGCCAATGTGCTTCTTCTCACCTGGTTGCTCGTGCACGCGGCCATGACGCTGCTCTTCAGCACGCTTGGGCGTTCGCAGCTGGTTGCTGGGGGTGGCGGGTTTGGGATGCTGGCTGTCCTTGGTCTCCTGGGCTCGGTGCCAGGACTGCAACGGTGGCTCCCCGCCGCGCTGCTTGGGTGGGCGGCGCGGCTTTGCCTCGGCGGGGGCGGGCCGGCCTGGCCCGCGCTTGTGGTAAGCCTTGCGCTCACATTTCTATCGTTGATCGGAGCTTGCGTAGCGCTCGAGCGCCAGGAGATATAGAGCTGCGGGCAGATGCAAGGCTATTTGCCGGGAGCCTTGCCTCTTGCAGGGAGTGGGCTAATGTGGATGTGCAGCGGCGAGGCGGTAAAGGGAGAGTGGGAAGCTCTCCTTGAAAGTGGCAGCAAGCGTGCGGCCCTGGTGCTGGCCGGAGTGGCGTGGTATGGGTGGTACCTGAGCCTGGCCCGCAAGACCTGGCATCCGCAAGCGATGGCGACAGCGGTCCTCGGTGGCGCCCTTTGCCTGGTAATTGGCCTCAGTCGGCGGGGGAGGCCTTGGCTGCGCCACGCCGTCCAGGTGGCCATTGCGCTTGCGGGTGCTGGTGGCTGCGCGCTCCTGGGCTATCGGCAGGCGGTGCTCTTTCTTGCGCTGCCGGTGTTGCAGGCTGCTTTCTGGCTGCCCTGGTGGGCCGCACTTGGGGTTGTGTGCGGCGCGCTTTTCATGGTGGCCGGCTTGCGGCTCGGGCCGGGGGCGGAATTGGTTGCGTTGTTGCTTGCAGCCGTGGGCGCGATGCTTGCCCTCTTCAGCAGCGCGCTGCGACAGGCTTGGCTGGATGGGCAAAAGCACCTTGCCGGGATGGGCACGCTTGTGCGGGAGGTCCGGGCGAGACAGGAGGAGATCAATCGCCTGAACCAGGCACTGCGAGTAGCTAACGGGCTGCTCAAGCGCAGCCTGGCAGAGCTTGCCTCCGCCCAGAAGGAAGCCGACGAGGCACGCCGGCTGAAGGAGCAGTTCGCCACAACCGTGAGCCACGAGCTGCGCACGCCGCTCAGCATCATCCTTGGGTTTCTGGAGGTCATGCAGCACTATCCGGAGGCCTACGGGGACGTC
>JAPWUW010000354.1 GCA_028275325.1 Anaerolineae bacterium
CACACCGTTGGCCCGGCTGTGACGATCGCCGTTGGCGATGTGGGCTTCATCTCCGGGCGCGTGCTATTGCAGGGCCGCACCGCTCACGCCGGCACGCTCGTGTACGCCGGCCCGTACAGCGCCCTGACGGATGACACCGGTGCCTTCCGCATTGCCGCGCCGGCGGGGGTGTATCAAGTGAGGACGGAGGCGCCGCGCTACCTGGACGCCCTTAAGGTGGGGGTGAGTGTGCAGATTGGGCAAGAGACAGCGCTGGCGGCGGCGAAGCTGCTCGGCGGGGATGCAAACGACGACGGCATGGTCAACATCATCGACTTGTCCATTATTGGCGCCGCTTTTGGCTCCAGCACCGGCTCTGCCAGATGGGACGAGCGCGCCGATATAAACGGAGATGGCTTCGTGAACATCTGCGATATGACTCTTGCCACAAGTAACTTCGGCAGGGTGGAGCCTCTGCCATGGCCATGAAGAAGGGCGGCTTCTGGCTGGCACGGCTGGTTATTGTCGCCGCGCTGGCCCTATTCTCTGGGACTGTGCCGGCCCTTGCTCAGGGCCCGGCCCTGGTGCTACACCCATCGGCGGCCGCTTTGGCCATGGGCGGCACGCTGGTTCTGGAGCTGCGCGTGCTGGAGGTCACGGATCTATATGGTGTGGAAGCGCACCTCTCCTTCGACCCCGCAGTGCTCGAGGTGATAGACGCCGACGCGGCGGCGCCAGGCGTGCAGGTGGAGCTTGTCGGCAGCTTCATAAGGCCGGATTTCGTCGCGCAAAACCTGGCCGACAACTCCAAGGGCACGATCGATATCGCCTTCGTGCAGGTGAACGCGCAGAATAAGCCTGCTGTGCCGGCAACGGGCAGCGGCACCCTGGCCAGGATCCAGTTTCGCGCCAAGGCTGCCGGCACAAGCGCCATATCCTTCCGGGAGTTCATCCTGAGCGGCGTCACGGGCGGAGAGGTACACGCCATCGCCGCCAGGGCCGAGGGGAGCACAGTTGCGGTGCAGGGAGCAGCCCAGGCCGCTCAGCCTTCGCCCACGCCCACGGCCACGGCCATACCTCCCACGCCCACCCTGCCGCCGACCCCGACGCCTGCGGCGGCGATTCCGACGCTGACGCCTACGCCAGCCCTGCCGACACCAACGTCCACGCCAGCGGCACCCATTTCCACGGCCACAGTGGAGGCGGCGCCAACCGGTGCTGGACCAGCAGCCACGGCAACAGCCACTCGAGCGCCCACCGCGACTGCTGCGCAGCTGGCCGCGGTGGCACCGACCGCAACTCTCGTGGTGGCCGAGCTGCAGGCCCAGGGGACCGGCACGGCAACTCCGCAGGGCGAAGCCGAGGAGGCAGCGAGTACCCCAACGGCTTCTTCGCTGGAAACAGTGGGGCCGTCTCCAGCGGCTGTAGAGACAGGCGCTGCGCCAGCTGATGTTCCTGCTGGCAGTTCTACGCCAACGCCGGCCAAGCTTGCGGCGGCAGTTGAGGCGGGGACAGCGCAGGCGGCAATGCCGGGGCGTGCCGCTGCCGAGCCAATCCGGCGCAGCGCGGCGAGCTCCCTCTGGTTGGTGGCGGGCCTGGTGGGGGCGATCATTGTCATCTACGGGCTCGCTGTGGTTGTGCCCAAAGAACGGCGCCGCCGGCCCTTGAGATGAAGCGGGCGGCTTCTTTGAAGCGAGCCTTTGCGGAGTGGGTGGGGAAACGAGCTCAATGTAGGAGAGCGCAGGCATGAAGCGTTGCAGGTTTGAGCTGTTGGCAATCTGGCTCGTCGGGGCTCTGGTGTTTGCTCTGTGCTTGCCGCCGGCACCCGTTGCCGCGCAGAGCACGGCGCTGTTGCGCTTTCACCCGCAGCCCCTCTCTGTGGAAGAGGGCCAGAGCTTCCGGGTGGAGGTGAGAGTCTCGAGTGTCGAGGGGCTGTACGGCGCGCAGCTTTTCGTGAACTTCAACCCGCTGGTGCTGCAAGTGCAGAGCGTGGAGCTGGGCCCGTTCCTCTCGCCCCAGGGGATGAGCGGCGCGGAGTACAATAACGCTGCTGGCACCCTTGACATGCGCATCGCACAGGTGTGGCCCTCTCAGCCGGTGTCGGGCTCCGGCACACTGGCTACGATAACTTTCCGCGCCCTGGCGCCAGGGAGCTCAGTGCTCGATTTCGTGGACAGGAGCGCGGCGCTGAAGACGCTTCTTTGCGACAGAGATGGCAACGAGCTACCTGCTGTGGTGCAGGATGGAGTGGCCACAGCGTATGGCGTCTCGCGCCTTGAGTTAGTTCCAGCAAGCGAGAGCCTCGTGGCAGGCGAGGCGCTCACCTATACGGCGCGCATATACGATCAGGACGGCCGGCTCCTTGCGGACGTGACTTCCGGCACGGCGTTCTCTATCAGCGCCGGGGCGGGCGGCGCCTGGGTTGGAGCCACGTACACTTCAGAGAAGGCGGGAACGTGGCAGGTAACCGGGCGCTACACGACGGCGGGCGGCAAGGCACTTGTCGGCACGGCCACGCTTGAGGTGGCGCCAGCTCAGCCGTTTGCCATCAGCCTGGTTCCAGCGGATGGCGATCTCCTGGTCGGGGAGAGCACAACCATCACCGCCACTGTGACGGACAGGTTTGGCAACCGCGTGGCGGACGGCACTCTTGTGACGTTCGCCTGCACTCTTGGCAGCTTCAATGGCGCCGCAACGAGCCAGGCGCCCACCGCTAACGGCATCGCCATAGTTGCCTACACAGCAACAGCGGCGGGCGTGGACACAATCACGGCCACAGCCGGAACCGCAACAGCTGCGGCACAGGTCTCTGTCGGGCAGCAGGCTCCAGGGCCAGAGCCCGGCCCGGGTGGCGGCGCCTACCGGGTGCTGGTGCCGCTCCTCTTCCGCGGCTGAGCTTCCTCAGGCCTTGCCGGCCCCTATTCCCTTCTGGGGAAACTGGCCGGGGGCTTAGCCTTGCACACCTCTCCCCCAACCCCTCCCCTGGGCGGGCACGGGAGCAGACCTCTCCCCCAACCCCTCCCCTGCGAAGCTCATCGTTACCCACAACTTGATGTCGGGTGAGTTGTGGTAGGATAGAGGCATGGCAAGTGAGGTGGAGGGGGCGATGGAGAGTTGGGCTGCAGTTGAACTGCGGCATGCGCGGCTTGGCGACG
>JAPWUW010000355.1 GCA_028275325.1 Anaerolineae bacterium
GCCCGGCAGCACGCTGCCAAGTGCGATCCGGGCTCGGGCAAGAGGCGTTCCCCAGGGCATGCTCGCCCTTCTGCCCGACCGCCTCGGGTCATCCCGCGAGAATGCGGGGCTGTGCGCTGCCGAGGCAACCAGCCAGAGAAAGCTCTTTGTGGCCCGCAAGTCGCTCCTCCCGCGCAACCGGCCCCGCGATGTGGCCATCCCTTCTGAGCCCACCTGCCCAACCGCCGGCGCAGCGGCTAGCGCACAAGGACGGGCGTGCTGCTTGACTGCGTGCTCCCATTGCCGAGCTGGCCGAAAGCGTTCCACCCCCAGCACTTGGCCACCACGCCCTGCGCAGCCTGCACCACAGCGCAGGTATGGTGTCCTCCGGCCTCCACTGCCAAAGCCACCCCGCCCAGGCCCTGCACGGCAACGGGAACAGTGCTGCGTTCTCCACTCCCGCTGCGGCCATTGCCCAGTTGGCCGCTGTAGTTATCCCCCCAGCACCAGATGCTGCCATCAGCTTGGAGGGCGCAGGTATACATGTAGCCAGCGCTAAGGGCAACAGCATCGCTCAGGCCCTGCAGGGGCACCGGCCGGTTGCTTGCGCTCGTGCTGGCATTCCCCAGCTGGCCGGACTCGTTCCATCCCCAGCACCTGACGGCACCACCTGCAAGCAGGGCACACGTATGTTCCCAGCCTGCCGCAAGTGCCTCTGCCCGGCCGCCCAGCCCGGCAACGCGAACAGGCACAGGGCTATCCACGTTGCTGCCGTCGCCAAGCGCACCGCTTAAGTTCCAGCCCCAGCACCACACCGCGCCGTCACCCGTCAGGGCGCAACTGTGCTTGCCGCTGGCAGCCACGGCGACAACTCCGCTCAATCCGCGCACCGGCATGGGCACTGCACTCGGGTTTGTGCTTCCATCGCGAAGCTGTCCCTTGTCATTTGTGCCCCAACACCAGGCTGTTTCATCCGCCAGCGCCACACAGGTGTGGTCACTGCCGGTCGCCACCGAAAGAACGTTGCTGAGCTCCTGAACGGCTACGGGGGCAGCGCTGCACTCCCCTCGGCCATTGCGCGCGCTCCCAAGCCGGCCGCTGCCTTGGCCCCCCAGCAGTGGAGCCTGCCAGCCCCTGTGCGGGCACAAGTGTGTCCCTCCCCGGCGCTCACTGCTGCGACGCCGCGGCTGAGCCCCGCCACCATCGCCGGGCTCAGCCGGTCCTGCGTGCTCCCGTCGCCAACCTGGCCGAAGGCGTTGCGCCCCCAGCACCATAGGGAGCCGTCGGCAGCGACGCCACAGGAGTGCAGGCCGCCCGCGCTCACAACTGTGTAGCTTGGCGGCGTGGCTACAGTGGTTGCTTCCTGGAGGAGCTGCGACCAACCGAAGATGGTGGCGCTGTAGTCGACAAGCTCCTGGCCGAGCACTGCCACTTTGATGCTGGCAATCCCCTGGAGCCCACCATAAAGCCTGTACCAGGGTTCGGCCTGCTCGGCCCCGCTTGTGATGCCGGCGTGCAGCTTGAGATAGCTGTCAAGCTCCATACTGGGGGAGATGAAGCCGTAGAAGGCGATGGAAGCAACCCCGCCAGCGTAGGCCTTCGCCTCCAGGGCTGCAGCCGCAGTCGCTTGCGTGCCCTCTAGCTGGCACTGCCAGTCCTTCCAACTCTGCCAGCTGCCATTCTGGTAGCTCAGGCCCGCGGATGCCTGGGCGTTCGCCTGGATCTCGCCCTCCAGCCCGATATCGAAGCTCCCCTCCACACCCACCTTGAGCTCGAGCACAGGCTCAATCACCACCGGGAGCTCGCCGATGAGGACAATCACTGGCTGGAAGTAATAGGTGGCCAAGGTGTGCTCGCTCTGGAAAGACGCCGCCTGCGCGCCGGCCACAAGCTTCAATGTGCCCCCGACATTGGCGTTGCAGCTGAACGAGAAGGAGTGGATTAGCCCCTTCCTGATCTCAAGCACCAGCTCCACGGAGGGGCTGAAGGAAAAGGAACCGCTGGCCCGAACCTGGTTGTCAGAAGTGACCAGGTTGCCGTCGGCATCGTAGAGGACGACGTCGTTGATGCTCGCTGCAAACGAAGCACCCGCTGGCCGCACGTACACCCCCGGCTCACGGCAGAGGGGACCACCCCTGAGGGCGTGAGGGTCTGGGAGAAGCGCAACTCCCCCTGGAGGATGGCCTCATCCAGTGCCGCCGGCGCGGTCTGCAGCACCACCTGGTCCCCCTGGCTGCTTACAGCCGTGACGCGCGGCAAAAAGCCGTGCGGCGCCGCTCTGGAGGGGCCAGCAGCAATGATGGCGCCTTCCTGAAGCCCAGCAAGCTCTGGAGTCACCGCGGAGAATGTGGAGCTTCCGCCATCGGAGGAGATGGAGACGAGCTTTGCCAGAGTCCCCTCCCTCAGGACATGTGCCTGCGGGCTGATGAGCGGATTAGAGCCGCAAACCGAGCTCACAGAGCCCAGGGGCAGCTTGGGCAGTGCAGCTCAGCTCTGCCGCTGTTGTTGCTCTTGTGCTACGCTCTCCTCTGCCCGGTCGGCTGAGGCAGCGCTTTGGCTCGCCCTTGCCGACAGGCGCTTCGGCCTCACCTGCTCTTCCTCTTGGTCCTCCTCGCCAGCGCGCACGGCCTCCCGGAACTCGCGGATGCTCTGGCCGAGCGCCCCACCAAGCTGCGGTAGCTTCCCGACGCCAAAGACAAGCACAGCAATGAGGAGGATGATAAGCAGCTCAGGTACACCCAGGTTGGGCACAGTCGCCTCCTCCTTCGAGCTCTCGCCCCCTGTTATGCACCCGTGCTGCAGGGAAGGGCAAATCCGGCTGCCCGCCTAGCTCAATGGTCTGCGTGTGGGGTGTAAGGTTTGGCTGCGCCGCGCGTATAGTACTATGGAAGCGATGAGCGGTCCATGGCGCTCTGCAGGCCTCAGTGGCACGTCAAAGGCTCTTGCCGTCCAAAGAGTGCAGCAGGGCTATTGCTCTACTTTACGAGCCCTACCGCGCCGGGACCTTCAGCCACGTTGGCGGCGCCCTTGAATTTCTCGCCAGCTTGACGACAATAGCTATTGTGGGTTTACCTGTGTGCGCCTCGCGGGGCCACAGCTGCGGGCGAGAAGGAGGTGGCAAGATGTAAGGGCTGAGGTGG
>JAPWUW010000356.1 GCA_028275325.1 Anaerolineae bacterium
GCAGCTCGCAGTTGCGCTTTTGCAGCTCCGAGTAGATCTGGGTGAAGGCCACAAACTCAGTTGTGCACACGGGCGTGAAATCCGCCGGGTGAGAGAAGAGAATGAGCCACTTTCCCCTGTAATCTGAAAGCTTCTTCGGCCCATGTGTCGTCACAGCCGAGAACTCCGGCGCCGGCTCGTTGAGCCGCGGCAACGAAACGACCTTGGTTTCTTCCTGGCAGCACTCCATTTCCCTACCTCCTGTATCCGCTAGTATGGCTGATCGCCACCGGCATGGGCGACGTCCGCTCTCGTGGATGGCTCCTGCCCCTGTGCCGGCGCTGACTGACAGCTCGGGCACAGCCCAAGCAGCTCAAGCCGCCAGTGCCGCAACAGCCAGCCGCGTTTCTTGACCAGCGCCAGACAATCCTGCTGCTGAGCGGGCTCATGGGCATCGACCACTGCGCCGCAGCGCTCGCACACCAGGTGCGCGTGTGGCACTGGCTGGGCACCATCGTAACGAGCACCTTCGGCCTCCACCCCCAGGACCGCCACCTCTTCCAGCTCCTCGAGGAGGTGCAGCGTCTTGTAGACAGTGGCCAGGCTCATCGTCGGGAAGCGCGCCTGCAAGGCCTCGTAGATCTGCTGTGCCGTCGGGTGCTGGGCAGAGCTGAAGACAAACTCCATGATCGCCAGCCGCTGCGGCGTCACCCTGTGGCCATGGGCCCTCAACCTGGCACAGACGCTTTCCAGTCTCTTCGACAGAAACGACTCGTTCTGCACACCCATTATCCAAAAGACATTTTACTGCACAGATATGGGTTTGTCAAGGCGGGTGTGCGTCCGGAGAGGAGCGCCTCCCGGAAGACTCTTCTCGGATCCAGATGTTGCCCTTTTCTTGGTGCATCTGTCGCTGCCAAAGCACGTTGGCCGCCGACGTGGCAGCTCAGGAGGTATTCCCACCCGCCCGCCCTTTCGTGCCGCTGCCAAAGCACATTGGCGGCCACGGTTGCAGCTCAGGAGGTATTCCCGCCCGCCCGCCCCCATAAGGTGGAGCCAAGCTACAGGGCGGGTGGGTGGGAGAGACAAGCCTCACGGGGGTCGCACCTGCCGCCAGCGTGCAATGGAAACCACAGCCGCAACTCTGGTGCCCAGAACGTTGGCCCCCTTGGGGCTCAGGCCGCCAGTGATTACAACTCTCAATGAGTTTGCTGGCCGCTGAAGTTGTCCGGTTGGTGACAGTTCTGCCGCTGCCAGCGCGCACTGGCCGCCACTGCTGCGCTCGAGAAACTGCCCCACCCACCCGCCCTTTCCTGTCGCTGCCAAAGCACGTTGGCCGCCGACGTGGCAGCTCAGGAGGTATTCCCACCCGCCCGCCCCCAAGAAAGGACGGCCAAGCCGCAGGGCGGGTGGGCGGGAGAGAGTTGCCCCTCGGGCGGGGCACGAGCGGCCAGGCTGCTTTGGCAAGGGCAAGCCATAACTCTTGCGCCCAGGACATTGGCCGCCACGTGCCACTGCGGAAGAAGCCGCGCTTCCCCAAAGCGCTGGTTGGCCGCACGCGTTGCCCTATTGTTGGAGGTTGCGCGGCTGCCAAAGCACATTGGCGGCCACGGTTGCAGCTCAGGAGGTATTCCCACCCACCCGCCCCCAAGAAAGGACGGCCAAACCGCAGGGCGGGTGGGTGGGAGAGACAAGCCTCACGGGGGTCGCACCTGCCGCCAGGGTGCGTTGGAACCGAGAGGGGCGGGCGGGATACCTCCTTAGCTGTGGCGCTTGCGGCCCGCAGAAAGCCCTAGTTCTGGGAACCGCCGTTCTGCCGCTTCAACGCAGCACTATTGGAATGTAGAGGCGCATTTCCGGCGCTGCTGCCCCTCCCCAGAAGCCGCCCTGCAGGACGTAGTTGCCTCCGGTCATCGGGGCACCGGCATCCGCCTGGCCGATGGTGCCATTGAGCACGTAGGCACCGCCGGACATGGAACCGCCACCGCCGTCAACAGTGTTCCACTCCAGGTTGTAAGGCCCGCCGCTCTGGGCCAGAGCAGCGCCACCAGCAAAAAGCAGTAAGGCGAGCATAGGAACAAGGAGAAGAAGAAGGCCTCGCCCGCGCATTCTCACCTCTCCACTTGCCCCTCCCCTGAAAGCGGATGGGAATGCTCCCCCTTCCCGCGCCGGGAAGGGGGCAGGGGGGTTAGGTTTGGCCAACATAGCCCACCTCCCCTACTGCAAGGTGACGAGCACCTTGATGGTGCCGGTGCCGCTGTCCAGGCTTTCCAGGGCTTTGCCGACGATGGCGCCCAGCATCCGGTCGCGATCCGTGGCCTTCATGACGTGGCCGGGAGTGTCAGAGGTGGTTAGGAGGTCACCGGGCCGGATGGCGCCGTTCTCGGCCGAGGCCTTGGCCGGCACGACGCCGAGGACGGCCACGGGCACCTTGCCCTCCGTGCCGTTGCCCTCGGCATCGCCGCCGCCAGCGACAAAGCCGGGGCTGGTGGAGTAGATGCCGGCGACGCTCGTGCTGTAGGCGCCCGCGGCCTTCACCAGCGTGCCATCGGGGCCGATGGCCAGCAGGTCGCCGGGCTCAAGGCCAGGCTCGGCCGGGAGCATCTCGGCGTAGTCGGCCCCACCACCGGTGAAGTTGCCGTCGGCCGTGACATTGCCGTCGTTCTTCACTCGAAAGCGCAGGTTACCGACGAACCCGCCAGGGCTGTAAGCGACAATTATGTCGCCGCTCTGGCTATAGGCTCGCACCCCGGGAGCAGCCCCCTGGCCAGCCCCATACACACCCGCGCCAAGGAGGCCCGCCGTTTCGGCCAGGCCGTAGACACCAAAGCCCGATGCGGAGGTGCCGTACACACCCCAGCCACTGCCGGCATGCGAACCCCAGACGCCGATGCCGGAGCCAGCGGTGCCTCTGTTGACGCCGCGCACGGCTGCCGACATATTGCCGGGATTGGTAGAGTACACTTCGCCGAGCACGGCCACAGCATTGGCTTCGGTGGAATTGGTGATGCCACTGATGGCGGCGCTGGTGCCGCTGGTGCTGGCATGAATGCCGTAGACGGCTACGCCCGTGCCGGCCGCGCCGAAAAGAGCCGTGCCGTCACTGGTCCAGGCGGCAATGGCCTTCCTGTCCAG
>JAPWUW010000046.1 GCA_028275325.1 Anaerolineae bacterium
GCTCCGGGACAGCCGTGGCCTCAGAGGGGCTGCAGGCTGTGCGCACGACCGTTGCCAGCATCGAGGACATCGCATCTGCCGTGCAGGAGGTGGCAAGGCGGGTGCAGGAGATGGGCGAGCGCTCGCAGCAGATAGGCAGAATCGTCTCCACCATTGAGGACATAGCCGGGCAGACGAACCTGCTTGCGCTCAACGCGCAGATCGAGGCGGCGCGCGCTGGGGAGCAGGGGCGAGGGTTTGCCGTCGTTGCCGATGAGGTGAGGAAGCTTGCCGAGCGCGCGGCGCGGGCGACGCAGGAGATAGCAGAGCTCATCAGGTCCGTGCAGGAGGGGGCACAGCAGGCCGTGCAGGCCATGGGCTCAGGAAGCGAGAGGGTGAGGCAGGGGGTCGAGCTTGCCGGCAAGGCGGAGGAGGTGATCCAGAGGCTGCAGGCGGCATCGCAGGCTGTAGCCTCGCAGGTCGAGCGGATAGAAGAGGCTGGCAGGAACCTCATGCAGGCAAGCCAGCGCATGATGCAGGAGGTGGAGCGCGTCTCGGCAGTGGTGGAGGAGACCTCAGCAAGCGCCGAGCAGATGTCGGCCTCGAGCGCCCAGGTGAGCCAGTCCCTGAGCTCTGTTGCCGCCGTTGCCGAGGAGGCAAGCGCAAGCGCCGAGGAGGTCTCGGCGGCTGCGGAGGAGCTCTCGGCGCAGGTGGAGGAGGTGACGGCGGTTGCCGCCTCCCTTGCCGAGCAGGCGGAGGCCATGCGCCGGGCGGTGGAGCGCTTCCGCATCGGAGAGGGCCAGGAGCTGGAGCGCGCTGCGGCATCGAGGCAGGCCCCAAGGAAGGAGCCAGCGATAAAGCAGCGGCAGGCTGTGGCCGCCCTGGATGGGGACGGGCGGCGCTAGTCAGGGCAGGGCCCTGGGGGCAGCTTGGGCCACCCCCAGGGCCCACCTGTGGAAGAGCAAGAGAGGAGGCACGGACATGCAAGAGCAAGGAAAAGGGAGCACAAGGGAGATCCAGATCGTCGTCTTTCAGCTGGCAAAGGAATCTTACGGCATCGATATCGCCAAGGTGCAGGAAATCAAGGCCATGTCCCCGATCACAGCGGTGCCAAGAACCCCCGCCTTCATCGAGGGCGTGATCAACCTTCGCGGGCAGATCACCCCTGTGGTCAACCTGCACACGCGGTTTGGCCTGCCCAAGGCCGAGTACACCAAGGAAACACGCATTATCGTCGTCAATATGGAAGGGGGCGAGCGAGTCGGGCTGATCGTCGATGGCGTCTCCGAGGTCATGCGCCTCCCGGAAGAAAGCATCGAGCCCCCATCGGAGCTCGTAGCAACGATCGACAGCGATTTTGTCCGGGGCATAGCCAAGGTGAGCGACGAACGCCTCGTGATCCTGCTCGACCTCGACAAGCTCCTCAAGGCCACGCGGGAGCTCGCCATAGGCGCAGCGGCCTGAGAGGAACGGGCGCCCTGTGCTTGCGCCGCAGGGGCCAAGGAAGGTGCATATGCTACAGCTTGATCTTAGCCCAGAAGAAGCTGAGGTCTTCCTACAGGAGGCAGAAGAGCTGTTGCTTGCCCTGGACGAGGGCCTCGTGCGGTTGGAAGACGAAAGCGCGGATAGGGCCACGCTGGTACAGGAGATCTTTCGCGCCGCGCACACCCTCAAGGGTTCCGCCGGCATGATTGGCCACAGCCAGATGGCAGAGCTCCTGCACGCTATGGAAAGCCTGCTGGATCGCCTGCGGCATAGCCAGCTCACCGTGACGCCGGCAATAGTAGACGCGCTTCTTGCCGGCGCCGATATGGCGCGCCGCTTCGTGGCCGAGGTTGCAACAGGCCAGGCAAGTGGCCTGGATACGGCGCCCGTCCTGGAGAGGCTGCGCGCACTGGCCGCCGGCGTTCAGGCGCCGCTCGAGCAAGCCGCAGGGTGGGAGCTCGCGCCGCCAGAGGACATCGAGGTGCCCGAAGGCCAAAGCCTTTACGAGATCCGCTGCACTATCAGCCGCGAGAGCGTCGCTCCTGGCGCGCGGGCCCTGCAGGTGCTGCTCGCCCTTGCGCAGGCCGGCCACGTGCTCTCAAGCAGGCCGCAGGTCGATGACCTGGACGAGGACTGGGAAGGGGACAGAGTCCACGCCTTCGTCCTCGCGCCGAGCGCCGAGGCCCTGCAGAAGCTGCTCGAGTCGATCTCCGAAGTGGAGCCTGTGATCTTGCCGGCCGGGGGCGAACCCCCCTCTCTAGCCCAACCGCAGGAGCCCTCACGGGGAGAAACCCCAGCTCCCACAGAGCGCGCGCCCAGCGCGCAGCCAGCAGCTAAGGCTGAGGGTGGGAGCCCAGAAGGGGATGGCGGCGGCACAAAGGGCAACGGCGCGGGCAAGTCTGATGGCCAGGTGAAATGGGTGCGCACAAGCGTCGAGCGGCTGGACAAGCTCATGAACTTGGTGAGCGAACTTGTCACCGACCGGAACCGCCTCCTTCAGGTGCGCGCGAACCTCGTCAACCAGTTTGGCGAGCAAGAAGGCGTGATGGACCTCACCGAAGCGCTCACGCACATTTCCTCCGTCACGGACCAGCTGCAAGACGAGGTGATGAGGGCGCGCATGGTGCCGATCGAACACGTCTTCAACAAGTTCCCGCGCGTCGTGCGGGACCTCGCGCGCCAGCTGGGCAAGCAGGTGAGCCTGGTGATCGAGGGGCAGGAGACAGAGCTCGACCGGACCGTGATCGAAGAGGTGAACGACCCGCTTCTGCACCTCGTGCGCAATGCCATCGACCACGGATTGGAACCACCAGAGGAAAGGCGGCTGCTGGGCAAACCGGAAAAGGGCTTGCTGCGTCTGGCTGCCCGCTCGGAGGAGAGCCACATCATCATCGAGGTTCAGGACGATGGCCGCGGGATGGACCCGCACGCGCTGCGCCAGGCAGCGGTGGAGCGTGGCTTCCTGGACGCGCAGGCAGCCGCTCAACTCGGCGACCAGGAAGCCCTGGAGCTCATATTTGCGCCGGGTTTCTCCACCGCAAGGAAGGTGAGCGGCGTCTCCGGCCGGGGCGTTGGCATGGACGTCGTGCGCACCAACATCGAGCGGCTGGGGGGCTCCGTGTCGATCCGCACGGAGCTCGGCAAGGGCACTACGTTCGAGCTTAAGTTGCCGCTGACGCTTGCGATTTTCCCGGCTCTCACGGTGGAGGTACTGGGCAGCGTCTACGCCATCCCGCTTTCGGCGGTTGTGGAGGCGCTACAGGTGCGCACCGCGGACATTAAGACGATCCGCGGCCGAGAGGCAATCGTCACGCGCGGGCGGGTGCTCCCGGTGGTCAGCCTCGCTCGCTTCTTCTACGGCCAACAGCCAGAGGACAACGGTTCTTGCTACGTCGTCGAGGTGCGTTGGGGAGGCACAAACCTGGGGCTTGCCGTGCAAAGGCTTCTCGGGCGCCAGGAAGTCGTCATCAAGCCACTCGGCCGCATGGTCGGGGAAGTTCCCGGGATCTCCGGTGGCACGATCATGGGGGATGGCCGAGTGGCGCTCATCATGGATGTGGCGAGCCTGGTGCGGGCCCTGCGGCGCGAGCGGCAATCGCCCTCGGCATGAAGGAGGGCAAGATGCAGGAAACGTCCACCTTTGCCGGTGTTCAGCTCAACAGCATCCTGGAGCGAATGGCTGTCCTGGCGGCCGAGCAGGCTGCACACGGCCTCTCCACCATGCTCGGGCGCCCGATCCGGCTAACGGTACCCCGCCTCAGCCTGGTGCCGCTCTGCGAGGTGCCGTATCGGGTCGGCGGCCCAGAGACGGAGGCGGTGGGCATCTACCTGCAGGTTCAGGGCGATCTGCCCGGCCACGTGATGCTCATTCTGCCCTATCAGGATGCCTTTCGCCTGGTTGATCTGCTCTTCGAGGCCCAAGAGGGCGCAACAATGCAGCTAGGCCCTCTGGAACGCTCAGCGTTGGGGGAGGTCGGCAACGTCACAGCGTCGCTCTTTCTCAACGCGATAGCCGATGCGACTGGCCTCAGCCTGCGCCCATCGCCGCCTGCGGTGGTCATGGATATGGTCGGGGCCATCATCGACATCATCGTCATTGCGTCGGGCGCTGTGGCGGATGAGATCCTACTCCTGGAGGTCGAGTTCCACGGGCCAGACCGGACGCTGGAGATCTACTTTTGGATGGTGCCTGCGCAATCGATCGCCGACGCCGACATCCACTAGAGGGCGAATATGGCCCCAAACCAAAAGGAAGCTCTCGGACAACCAGCCGCACTCGAGGCGAACGTCAAGTCTGCTGGGCTGGGGCAGCTCGTCGTCTCCAACGACCCGGCGGAGACGCTCATCGCCTACGGACTGGGCTCGTGCGTGGGAGTGATCGCCTACGACCCAACGGCAAAGGTGGGCGGCCTGCTGCACGCCGTGCTACCTCAACATCGCAATGGGGACGCGAACTTGGCCAAGTACGTCGACACTGGCATCCCCCTGCTGCTCAAAGAGATGGCGAAGCTGGGGGCAAGAAAGGCCAACTGCCTTCTCTATGTCGTCGGCGGCGCCGAGATGCTGCAAGTGGCTGGCCTGGCCAACGGTTTCAACATCGGCAGCAAGAACGTGCAAATGGCCAGAGCCGTGGCAGAGCGCGAAGGTCTCCGGCTCAAAGAGGTGGACGTTGGCGGCAACTCCGGCCGCACAGTGAAGCTTGAGATGCAAACTGGTAGGGTGACAGTGCGCACCCTCGGCCGGGGAGAGCGCACACTGTAGCATCTGCCAGGCGAAGCCTGGCGAAGGCAAGACAGGTGTTGGAGGTGAGCCATTATGCCAAAAATTCTCATCGTCGATGATGCTCAATTCATGCGCATGCGCTGTGGCAAATTGCTGGAAAAGTATGGCTATGAGGTGGTTGAGGCCGAAAATGGGCGCCAGGCTGTGGAACGGTACCGGGAGTGCCGGCCCGACGCAGTCCTGATGGACATCACCATGCCCGAGATGGACGGGCTGGAGGCGCTGCGCGAGATCCGCAAAATGGATCCCGCAGCGCGCGTCGCCATGCTCACGGCCCTGGGCCAACAAGGTGTGGTGATTGAGGCCATCAAGGCCGGAGCCAAGGATTTCATCGTCAAGCCCTTCGAGCAGGAACGAGTGCTGGAATCCCTGCGCAAGTTGCTCTCCTGAGCTTGCCAGGCACTTGTCACTCGGGGAAGGGGAGAATGGGCAAGATACGTGTCCTTGTGGTCGACGATTCGGCGTTCATGCGCTACACGATAAACCACTACCTCTCCGCACTGCCCGACATCGAGGTGGTGGGCCTTGCTCAAGATGGGCTCGAGGCGCTTTCGCTCATTGACTCCTTGCGCCCAGATGTCGTCACGCTCGACGTGGAAATGCCGCGCATGGATGGCCTCACAGCTCTGCGGCAAATCATGAAGGAAAAGCCCTTGCCGGTCGTCATGCTGAGCTCGCTCACCAAGGAAGGAGCGGCAGTCACAGTCGAAGCGTTGACCATCGGCGCGGTGGATTTCGTCACCAAGCCGTCTCAGAGCACGAGCATCCACCAAGTGATGGGGGAGCTCGCCCAGAAGATCCAGCAGGCCGCTCGCGCCAAGGTGAAGGTCATGCCTGCCGCCGTGTGGGCACGGCGTACGCGAGCCTCTGCCAGCGCTGCCAGACCCAGCAAACTGGTGGTGATCGGCTCTTCCACTGGCGGCCCCGGTGCCTTGCATCAGGTAATTCCGCGCCTCCCGGCAGATCTCGAGGCCGGGGTGATTGTCGTCCAGCACATGCCGCCCAACTTCACCCGCTCCCTAGCCGAAAGGCTGGATATGGAATCCACCTTGCCGGTGAAAGAGGCCGAGGCCGGGGATCGGCTCCTCACTGGCCAGGTGTTCATTGCCCCTGGTGGCTTTCACCTCACCCTCTCACAGGATGGGGGCATCCAGCTCAACAAGGGGCCTGCCGTGAACGGCGTGCGGCCAGCTGTGGACGTGACGCTCCTTTCGGCGGCAGCGCTCTATGGCGCCGCGACGCTCGCCGTCATACTCACCGGCATGGGCCACGATGGGCGCGACGGGGCGCGGGCCGTAAAGAAGGCCGGCGGCAAGGTGATCGCCCAGGACGAGGCGACGTGCGTCGTTTACGGGATGCCTCGCAGCGTGGTGGAGGCTGGGCTTGCCGACCGCATCCTGCCCATCGAGGAAATTGCCGATGGCATATGCGACCTGTTGCAGACAATTGGTCAGCGCTTTGCAGCGGTGAGGGTCAGACCATGACCGACAGCGAATACGTCCTCATACGTCGGCGCGTCCACGAACTCCTGGGGATAGACCTCAACGCGTACAAGAGCACGCAGATGCGCCGCCGGCTCGATGCCTACCTGCTGCGCGTGCGCGCCAAGAGCTGGCCGGAGTACTTCCGCTTGCTGGAGCAGAGCGCCGAAGAAAGGCAACGGTTCAAGGACTACCTCACCATCAACGTCACGAGTTTCTTCCGGGATGCGGATAAATTCGCCACGCTGCGCGAGCGCATCTTGCCCCAGCTGCTCGATGAAAGCCGCACACTGCAGATCTGGAGTGCCGGCTGTTCCGATGGCGCCGAACCCTACAGCCTGGCCATGCTGGTGCGCTCCATCGCGCCCAACCAGCGCCTGCAGATATGGGCAACGGATATAGATCGCTCGGCCCTCAGCCGCGCCATCGCTGGCGGCCCCTACCCGGAGCAATCGGTAGAAAACGTGCCGCGCATGCTGCGCGCGCAATTCCTCGTGCCGTGCGAGGGTGGCTACCGCGTCAAACCCGAGCTCCAGCGGCTGATCCGCTTTCAGGAGCACAACCTGCTGCGAGATCCTGTCCGCGACCGTTTCGACCTCATCGTCTGTCGCAACGTGATCATCTACTTCACGGAAGAGGCCAAAGCTGCAGTCTTCCAGCTGTTCGCCCGTTCGCTGCGGCCCGGAGGGTTCCTTTTCATCGGCGCAACGGAGACCATCCCGCTGCAACAGGCCAGAGAGCTGGGCCTGGAACCCGTGCAGCTCACCTTTTACCGGCGGGTTGAGCCGAGCGCCACTACTGTGAGGCCAAGCCACCAGGCGCGCTTGGCCACCTGAGTGCTCTCAGGGCTCCTCCGGCAGGGCAATCACCTCATAGCTCGTTGGGGTCCGCCAGAGCCGATTGCGCTGCGCCGGCCACAGGCGGGCGAGCTGCTGCGCCAGAGCAAGCACGGCGCGCATGAGCCGGGCATCGAGCTGCCAATCCCACTGCAGCGCGCTGCCAATCCACTCGCAGTGGTAAAAGAGCCGGCAAAGCAGCGGCCGCGCCTCGTAAACCGCGCACAGCTCACTCTCGCTCAAGAACGGGCAGCATTGCCCCGAGCCAGCAAGCATGTATGCGCCAGTATACGGGCTGAGCGAGCAGTAGCGGCGCAGCAGCTTCTCGACCGCCTCCTGAAGCTCAAACGGCTGCCCCTGCCCATACAGGTAGCGGGCCATCGTCACGAGGTCGGGCAAGGTCACGGCCACAACCCGACCGTGAGCCCCAGGCAACGGCCGGCAACAATCGCTGCCGCAGAGCGCACGCCTTTCTGGGGAGCACAACCCCGCCGCCTGGGAAGCCAGCACGCGCGCCGCTTCGGCGATCGAGAGCGGCTCAAGGGACGAGGTAGAAATCCTGGGGGTCAGTACGTGGCCCGGCCGGCTCAAACTGTGGCATCTCCCCCTTGTTCGGAAGGATCTGACGCTCTATGCCCACATCCCAGCGCAGGTGTGCCCCCTCGCCCCAGCGAGCGAGCAAATCCTCCGCTGGCCGCCAGGAGTTGGCCTTCGTCCAGCCGATCAGCATATCCCCAGGGCGGCCTGCGGGCCAAACGTGCACGACGTAGTAATGATCGGGCGGCAGCTCGCCCACACCAGTCCAGTTGAAGAAGAGCTCCGCCGCCCTCACGCGCACATCGCCCCGCGGCGAAAGCGATTCCAGGGCGCGCGGCTGTGCGGGCCCCCCTAGGGATAAGAGGGAAGCAGTGGGGGTCACAGTGGCGCCTTCAGCAGCCCTAGCCTCAGCAACGGGTGTTCCCGCCGGGGTCGCCGTCGGCTCCTGTTGCTCCGCCCCGCCCGAGCTGCCGGCCGGTGCAGGAACGCGTATCTCCTGGCCGACGCGCAAGATGCTTTTCTCTGTGAGCCCTGGGTTCGCGGCGATAATGGCTTCTACGGTCGTCCCGTACTTTGTGGCAATGTAGAGCAGCGTATCCCCCTGCTCGACCACATGGACAACGTACTGCGGCTCGGGAGTGCCTGCTGGCGCTTCCGGAGCTCTATTTGCGGGTGGGATGACGATCTCCTGCCCAATGCTGAGGATGCTTCGCTCCGTCAGCCCGGGGTTTGCGGCCAAGATGTCCTCAATGGAGACGCCGTATTGAAGGGCAATGCTGCTCAAGACATCTCCCTTCTGCACGATGTGCACCCGCGGCCCTGTTGTCGGCGTTGCAGTCGGCTCAGGGGTAGGCGTCTCTGTTGGAAGGGGCGTTGGCGTCTCAGTTGGCGTCGGGCTGGCCACTGGCAAAGCGGTGGCCGGCTCGCTTGTCATTATAGCCACAGTTGCTGTGGGGGGTGCCGCCAGCGCGATCGAGGAACCGGCGCTGGGCACGGTCACGCTCCCAGCGTTGGGGCGCGCAAGCCCTCTCTCGCGCAGCGCTGCTACCATCACGCCGGCAATGAGGGCAACCACCGCCACACCCCCCGCAATCCACCAGCCAGAGCCACCCGCACCCACTGGGCCACGGGCAAGCTCATACCCGCACAACAGGCATGTCTGCGCCTGCTGTGCCACCCGCAGGCCGCAGCGCGGGCAGTGGCGCCCTCGCTCTCCTGCTAGCATTGCCTTCGCTCTCCTTGTTCAGCTGTTATGCCGCGCCTAGGCGGCAAGGCTAAGAACAAGATCAAAAGGCCTGCACCAAGGCTAACGCAGTCCGCGCCGGTGCGCAAGGGCGTCTCGCCGAAGCGGAGCATCACCACATGCTCCCCGGCAGGCACCGGCACCGCAATCAGGGCCAGCGGCCCCCAGGGCTCAATAGCCACAGCTCGCCCATCGACGGTCGCCTTCCAGCCGGGGTAGTAGTAGGTGAAGAACAACACCCGCCCCTCCTCGGGCTGGGCTACAAAAACCGCTTGCACGTGCCCCCCGTGGTGCAGAGTGCGCACCGTTGCTCCTGGCACACTTGCACTCGCCAGCGGCACCGGTTCGCCAGCCAGGTAGGCTTCCACCTTCGGTGAATCCTGCGGGTACTGCTGCGCAAAGGCCGTCATGCCGCGCATGTCCGGGTACTCGAGCTCAAATTCCACCGCAGCGACCGGCTGAGAGGCCCGCTCCGCTGGCAAGAGCAGGCTTGGCTGCGCGTAAGCAAGCCCTTCCACCACAGGCAAGCACAGCAGCACTATTGCTTGCGCCGGGCCCTTAGCGGCTCTGGCGGCCCCACCTGAGAGCAGCGCCAGGCACAGGACAAGCGGCCCAAGCAGGCGCCACGGGAACTGCACAAGGGCGAGCGGCCGCAGCGCTCCCCACACTGGGGCACTGGCCGGCAGCAGGAGAAAGACACAGGCGGTTATGAAGAAGCTCATGCTGCCCAACTTCAACCACCTGCGCCGCCATGCGCCCGCCCCAAACGCCGCCAGACACAGAAGCGAGATTCCCAGCTGAAAGCTCATCCCATCCGCCGGGCCCTCCACCGCGTAGCCATAGCCCCAGAAAGGGATGAACAGTTGGCCAAGGTACACAAAGTGCCGTTCCAGCTCATAGGTGGCGTGAGTCCACTGCGCCTCGACGATATACTGCCGCTCCAGAAGCGCGGGCAAAAGCGACATCGCCGCCAGACACACCCCGAGCACGCCACCTGCAGTGCACCAAACGGCAGCGCGTAGCCGGCCGTGGCGCCGCCCCATGCACCCAGCGATGGCAAGCGCCATGAGCACCGGCACGCACAGCAACCCCGTGACATTGTGCGCAAGCAGGAGCAGGCCAAAGCAGAACCCAGCCCCGGCCAGCCGAGCCCGCTGCGGGCGGCTCGCAAGGCGCAGGAACGCCCAGAGCGCCCATGGCGCGACCCCAAGCGCCAGCGATTCCGCCAGGGCGGAGCGCACGTACATGTCCACGAAACGGTAGGGCGCATGGGCATAGGCTAGCGCCGCAAGCGCACCAGCCACAGGGCCCAGGAAAAGCTCTGCACAGCGGAACATCCCAAGCAGCCCCAAGAGGAAAGCCACGGCGTGCGTCGCCTTGACTGCGGAGGGGATATCCATTCCGGCGAGGTGAAAACCCTCTGCTAGGTAATAGGCCAGTGGGGAGTAGAAGGCAAACGTGGGGTAGCCATACCCCAGTGCCTGGTCCGTGCACCAGCGCGGCACCACGGCGCCGTCGGCGATGGCCCGGTGGAACTCCACGAGGAAAAAGAGGCTGTGTGGCCCATCGTGAGCCTTGAGGAAATAGCCCGGCCCCAAGAGCGGCCACAGCGCCGGCAGCGCGAGCGCCACCGCGAGCAGCAGCCAGGCGCGCCTCGAATGTGGCACGCTCACTTCCGCCCCCGGCCCAATGGCGCAACCATCAGGCCCAGCCAGATAGCAGCGCTGGCCCAAGTAAGCGCAGCCCCTGCCCGTCGCACCGGTGTATCCGTGAAAGCAAGCAAGAGGATGTGGCGCCCCCTTGGCACGCGCACGGAGATCAGGCCAAGCTCACCTTCCGGCTCTACAGGCACTTCTGCCACAACCGCTTCGCTCTCCTCATCGAGGATGAAAGCCCGCCAGCCAGGGTAGTAAAAGGTGAGGAAGCGAATCCGCTGCTCGTCATCTTCCGCCTGGAACCAGACCTTTTCGTAAGTCGTGCCCATAGCCAGTGAGTGAATTCCCAAACGGCCAGTGCTATAGGCGGCGACGTAATCAACTTTGGTCGTGATCTCGATCCCCGACATGATCTGATCTGCCAGTGGGGACCAGCGCGGCACCTCCTTCACCCAGATCGTGGCCCCAGTCATCTCATCCGCGCTCTGCTGAAAGCGCATTAGCCCGCGCAGCGATTCCATTTCCGGCTCGGTGGGGACAAGTTCTGCGTGCAAGTACGGCCGCACCGCAATTATGACGAGAACTCCGACCAGTAGCGCCCCCAAAGACCCGCTTTCCTCACTCAGCGCATGCGCCCCCAGAAACGCAAGCGATAGAATGGCCACCACGAGCAGCCGCCACGGGAACTGCGCAAAGCGCACGAGCCCGAGTGCCGCCCAGATAGGGGCAGAAGCCTGCACCGTGAGGAAAGCTACGACAAGAGTGACCCCAGCAAAGTAGAGCAATAGAACCCTGCCCGGCCGACCAGCGCGCTGCCCCACCAGCAACCCGGCGAGACCCAGCAACCAGGGCGCAGCGCCCAGCTGGAAGGACATACCGTCGTCTGGCCCCGGCTGGCTTATGCCATAGCCCCACCGCAGCCAGAGCAGCTGGAAGGGGCTCACAAAGTGGTTGCGGTACTCGTAGTAGCCGCCAATCCACTGATCCATGCGCACGAAGCGGTACTCAAGAAGCGCTGGGAGCCAGAAGATGGCGCTCAGGCCAAGCCCCAGCATTGCCGCAAAGGCAGGCCAGCCCAGGTCGGCAACCTGGCACCAGAAGCGCCGGGATCTATTGCGCCCGGCAAACCACAGGGCCAGGCAGTAGCCGGCAAGCACAGGGGTGAAAAGCAGCGCGATCACATTGCTGCTCAATATAAGCAGGGCGTAGCTCGCCCCCGCTGCAGCAACCCAGCGCCTCCGGCATGGCCCCTCCACGGCCGGGCCGGCGAGCAGCTTGCCAAAGCCAAGGAAGCAAAAAGGCGCCATGGCCAGGGCCACCACCTCAGCAAGAGAGGCGCGCACATACATATCCACCAGGTGATAGGGGGCATAGACGTAGAGCAAGGCCCCAACGAAGGCAGCAGACTGGCGCACGTGGAGCCGCAGCCAGGCATAAGCCCCCAGCCCCCCAACCACCAGGCCCAGGATGAACACTGCCTTCACCGCGTCCACTAACCCAAGGCCCAAGAGGTGGAAGGCCTCCCCCAGATAGCAGGAGAGCGGGCCGTAAATGTTGAAAAAGGGGTAGCCATAGCCGAAGGTGAAATCCGGTGCCCACCGGGGATAGAGCACGCCATCGCGGATTGCGCGGTCGAACTCGAGGAGGAAGTAGACGCTGTGCCTGGCATCCTGCGCCCCCCAATGATATCCTGGGAGCAAAAGAGGCGCGGCTGCGAAAGCGCTCATCAGCGCCACAGCCAGCGGCCAGCCCCAGCCCGAACTAACCCCTTCGCGCCTGGCCTCAATCACCGCCCAGCTCCAGCTCCGTGCCGCCACCATCCAAGGGCAAGCGCATGCCGTCCTGCCACCTGTACAGCCCGACGAGCAGCCGGTACCCCTGCCGCGGCCCGTTGAGATCAATGAGCAACTGGTGCTCATCTGCGATCACCTGCCCGGGCCGCCAGGAACTCGTCGGGGCGCTGCCACCGGCCGGGAAGGAATCGTGCTGGCCCCAACGGTTGCCAGAGGCATCCACAACGTGCACGAAGACAGTGTAGTCCTCCGTTACAGGCGCTGTTGCCTGCCAGTAGAGGCGCAGCCGCGGTGCCGCGCCATGGCGCAGCGGACCATACAGCTCAGCCCGCACGAGCAATATCCGGCCTTCGCCGAAGCTCCCCAGAGGCCGGCTTGCGGGCTCCACCGGTGTGACGGGAGGGAGCAGGTACGGCCACGCAAGCACAGCTGCCGAGAGCATCAACGCGGGCCCAGCTGACCGCCAGCATTGCTCTAGGGCCACTCCTCCAAGCTCAAGCGCACTCCAAAAGAGAGTGAGGCTTGCCAGCGCCACCAGTGGCCACACCCCAGGCAGCACCAACCCCAGCACCGCCCACAGCTTGCCCGCCCAGGGCAGCCAGAGCGCCACACACCCAAGCGCCACGAACAGCGGGCCCAGCACGGATGTCCTTGACCGCTGGGATGCGCTCGACAGCGCCGCCCAGGCATAGAGTGCCACCAGCAGCACCCCAACGTCCATGCTCTGGCGGGCAAATGCGGCCCAAGGGCTGCCGCTGGGGGCAAAGGGCGAGGCGGGGGTCAGCAGCTCATCCCAACGGGCAAGAAGTGGCGGGTGCGGCTGAGCCTGCAGAAAGCCACAGCCGACCCCAACTGCCAGGGTGATGAGAGGGACGGCCAGCCCTGCCAAGGGCCATATATCTGGGCGCCGGCGCCGTAAGCAAGCCCCAACGAGGCAGAGCAGAACCAACGCCACAGCTGCAAAGCCAGTATGCGCAAACCCCGCAAGCAAGCCAACGGCAAAGGCCTCAGGGGCCTGCAGGCCGCCCGACACGGCCAGAGCAAGCCAGGGGCTGAAGCCAAGCGCCAAGCTTATGCCTGGCGCCCCAAAGCCATACATCGCCCACAGAGGCGCAGGGCTATATGACCACACAAGCGCAGTATACGCACGCCAACCCTTCGCCCCAGCCCGCGCGGCAAGCGCATAGGCGCCACCAGCGCCAAGCAGTAGGGAACACGCGAGGACAGCGCGCACCGCTGCAGCGCCGCCCAAACCAAGCAGCCGCAATGCCCTGCCCAGCCACAGGTAGAGCGGGCCATCCCCCCCAAATGGGGCCCAACTGCCAGGCCCCGGCCAGAAAATCAACGGGTGACCGGCGCTTTCCCACGCATGAAGCGCGTAGATTGGCTGGAAGCCAGCCAGAGGCTGGATGTAACCAGGGTAGCCAAGCGGCGCAAGCGCGAAGAGGCAGCCGCCAAACACTAGCAGGGCCTCAGCCCAGGCCGACCAAGCCAGGCCGCGCAAGCGGCAG
>JAPWUW010000357.1 GCA_028275325.1 Anaerolineae bacterium
ATTATCTCCTGCGCCTTGCTCCCTGTCAAACCCGGCTGCAACGCGCATGACCTGGACCCCGAACCGCGCTCTGCCCCTGTACTGCCGTCCCTGGAAGGCGGTATAATCTCGCCGTAAGTTGGAGCGGGGTGCTTTAGAGCTGAGCCAGGAGATGTGGCTGCTATGGCACTTGACCTGAACTTCATGCGCAGCTTTGCTGACGAGCTGCCCGCCATCTGCTACATCCAGCGCGTCGGCCCCGATGGCGGCATCAGGGATGCCTTCACGAGTGCGGGGATCGAGAGGCTCCTTGGCTACACGCCGCAGGAGTGGTCGCTCGTCTGGGAGGAGAGGATACATCCCGAGGACAGGGAAAAGGTCCTTGCGGCCTGCGAGCGCTTCTGGCGCGGGGAATCGGGGGAGGTGGAGTTCCGCTACCTGGCAAAGGACGGGCGGGTCGTGTGGGTGCGCGAGCGGGCGCGTGCTGTGCGCCGTGGAGAGGAGGTTCTTGTCTACGGGGTGCTCACGGACATCACCTCCGAGGTGCTGGCGCGGGAGGCGCTCGAGGCCGTGCTTGCCGCGCCGCAGGAGGAGATCATGTACGTCTCCGACCCCGCAAGCTACGAGGTGCTCTACCTGAGCCCAGCGGCAAGGGATATTTTTGGCGAGGCCGCTGGCAGGAAGTGCTACGAGGCCTTCCAGGGAAGGGACAGCCCCTGTCCTTTCTGCACGAACAAGCTGATACTGCGCGAGCCGAGGAAGGCGCACGTCTGGCTGCACCGCAACGAGCGCAACGGGCGGTATTACCGCTGTACGGACAGGGCCATCCCCTGGCCGGACGGGCGGCTTGTGCGCTTTGAGCTTGCTGTGGACGTGACGGAGCTCGTGCAGGCGCAGGAGGAGCTGCAGCGCCAGGCGGAGCGGCTGCGGGCAACTCTTGAGGCCATACCGCACGCTGTCTTTCTCGTCGACCGGCAGAGGCGCATCATCGCCGGCAACAGGGCGGCGCGGGAGTGGGCGCAGGTGGGGCAGTACTGCTGGGAGGGGATCCACAAGCTGCAGACGATCTCACCTGAGATGCGCCGGGCCTACGAGGAGACGGGCGTGCCTCTTCCCGGCACGAAGTGCTGGTTTTGCCTTGCCGACGAGGCGCTGGAAAGCGGCAGGCCACAGCACTGCGAGGTTGAGCTTTACGGCCGCCACTGGGACACCTGGTGGGCGCCCATTGGCGAGGGGATATACCTGCACTATGCGGCGGACGTCACGGAGTACAGGCAGGCGGAGCGGCAGGCGCGTGCACTTGCTGGGGCGCTTGAGGAGTCGGAGCGGCGCTTCCGGAAGATGCTGGATGAGGTGCGGCTTGTTGCTGTGATGCTTGATAGAGAGGGGCGCATAACCTACGCCAACCCCTACCTGCTTGAGCTCACTGGCTGGAGCTGGGAAGAGGTGGAGGGGAAGGACTGGTTTGCGCTCTTCCTGCCGGAGGAAGTGCGGGCGCGGGTGCGAGCTGAGGCCTTCAACGGGGCCATCGAGAGCGAGCGCTTCCCGGGCCAGTACGAGAACGAGATACTGACGCGGGATGGCAGGAGGAGGCTGATTCGCTGGAGCCACGCTTTCCTGCGTGCTCCTGGAGGCGAGATCGTTGGCACAGCAAGCATTGGCGAGGACGTGACGGAGGCACGGCGGCAGGAGCGCCTGAGGGAGGCCATTTACGCCATCTCGCAGGCAGCGGCGCGGGCGCAGAGCCTGGAGGAGCTGGGGCATGCGATCCATGAAGCTCTGCATGGGCTCCTGCCAGCGCAGAACCTGTATCTTGCTGTGCAGGACCCGGAAAGCGGGATGGTCTCTTTCCCTTACTTCGGGGATAGATACGGCCTGCGCCCGGCGCCAAGGCGCGGCTGGCAGGGGCTGACGGAGCTGGTTATGAGAGCAGGGGAAGCTATGCTTCTCGACAGGGTGGAGATCGAGCGGCTCCGGGCTGAGGGGACAATTCGCGGTCATCACCCCACTCCAAGGCAGTACCTGGGGGTGCCACTTCTGGATGAGCAGGGAAGGTCATTCGGAGTGGTGGCCATTCAGGCCTATAGCAGCCGTGAGGAGATCACGGCAGACCACCGGCAGCTGCTTTCTTTCGTGGCCGAGCAGGTTAGCTCTGTCGTCTCGCGCTTCCACGCCCAGGAAGCGCTGCGCGAGAGCGAGGCGCGCTACAGGCTTGTGGTGGAGGGGGGAGCGGAGGCCATCGCTGTCATAGCGGAGGGAAAGGTGCTCTTTGCCAACAGGCGGGCCGGGGAGCTTGCCGGGCTCCCTGCCGAGGAGCTCCTGGGGCGGGAGTATCTCGAGTTCGTGCACCCTGAGGACAGGGAGCTGGTGAGAAGGACCGTTGCGACCCTCCTGCGCGGCGAGCGCGCGGCTGAGGCGCTTGAGTTTCGCGCCATCGATGCTTCCGGGAAGGAGCACTGGGTTGAGGTGCGGCCAAGCGCTGCCCTCTGGGAGGGGAAGGAGGGCGTGATTGTCTTTCTCACGGACGTGAGCGAGAGAAAGAGGCTTGAGGAGCAGTACCGGCAGGCGCAGAAGATGGAGGGGATAGGGAGGCTTGCTGGCGGGATGGCGCACGACTTCAACAACATCCTGACGGCGATCATCGGCTACGCGAGCTTTGCGCTGGAGGCAGTTGGGGAGGCTCATCCTGCCGCTTCGGACATAAGGGAGATACTGGCCAATGCGGGCAGGGCCTCTGAGCTCACGAGGAGGCTATTGGCTCTTTCCCGGCGGACGATGCTTTCGCCGCGGGCGCTGGACCTGAACGAGCTTGTGCTGTCCTTGCACAGGACTTTGCGGCGGCTCTTGGGCGAGGACATAGAGCTTGTGACGCTTCCTGGGGAGAACCTCTGGGCTGTGCGGGCGGATCCGGCGCAGATGGAGCAGGTGATCCTGAACCTTGTGGTGAACGCGCGCGACGCCATGCCCTCTGGCGGGAAGCTCACGATAGAGACGGCAAATGTGGAGCTGGATGCGGATTACGCGCGGGGGCACCTTGGTGTTGAGCCGGGGCAGTACGTGCTGCTTGCGGTTTCGGACACAGGCATTGGCATGAGCGAGGAGGTGAAGTCGCACCTCTTTGAGCCCT
>JAPWUW010000359.1 GCA_028275325.1 Anaerolineae bacterium
CAAGCGGGAGCACGCATGGCGAGGCAAACGAGAGCAACCCCGCAAGGAAGGAAATGGCGGGCCCAACGCTCAAGCCTTCCACATTCGCCCCCAAGAAGCTGGCTCGGATTATACACGAACGGGCGGCCGCAGGCCTAGCCGCCACACTCGGCGCCCTGCCTAGGGTGCAGGACGCACGGCCAGGCTCCTAGCGCTCCGAGCCCTTCACGAGCTCGCCCGCATAGCGGAAGAAGAAGCGCCACTCTGCTGCGTCTACAATCCCATCCCCGATTACATCGAGGCCCCGGCTTTGCAGGATCTCTCGTTCCCGCTCGTCGACCCTTCCGTCCTCGTTGTAGTCGATGCCTCCCGCTGCAACCACAGCCGCTTCCAGCGGGCCAACCCGGCCATCCCCATCCAGGTCGGGCGGCAAGTGCACCGGTTCATCCCTTGGCGCTGGCCAGGCGAAAACGAGCCCCAGGCACGCGGCGAACACCACCAGAAGCCCCCTCAGCCACCATAAAGCACCCCTGCTGAACTGCACAGCGCAAGGAGCAGCACCCCACCACCTGGTGATCGCGATGGCAAGCAAGAGGAGCAGGACATTCCGCAAGCTCAAAAGGCAGATAGCTCCGTGTTCGGCCCTTATGAGGGCGTCGAAGTGGAGCGGATAGACGCCAAATGTAAGGCACCCCACGGCCGCAAACAGTGCTAGGACCACAACTGAGCGCGAGAGCGCCACAAGCGGCAAAAGCCATATGAGGTACTGTGGCGAAAGGACTTTGTTCGTCACGATGAAACCCAGGGTGACAAGGCAGGCGTACTGGAACAGGAGCTCAGCTGGCGCCTCGCCCGCCCTGGCATGGCGCCAGTACCAGGCATAGCAGGCCACCAGCGCAATAGCGGCAAGAGGGAGGGAGAGGCGCGCTGCACCATCACCGAGAGAGCTGCGCAGGTTGACGGAGCCATATTCGTAGGTCGTGGCGGCTGGTGCTCCTACCAACGCGTGAGCGAGCAGGCCGATGTTGGCGTACAAGCTCTCGATCTCCACTGGCCTGGCTGTATGGTAGCCGATGAATACGGAAAGCATGCCGGGCCACAACCAAGCATTGACCGCTGCGCAGGCAACACAAGTAACGGCACTGATGGCCAGGCCATCCGCCAGGGCCCGCCATTTCCGCCTGCAGGCGAGGTCCACGACAAACAGCGGCAGCAACACAACGGGGTAGAGTTTCGTGAAGATGCCGAGGAGCAAGGCGAACCAGGCCGTCCTGTGGTGGCCGGCGGCATGAGCAAGCAGCGCTGAGAGCGCAAGTGCTCCTGGCAGAAGGTCAAACCGCTGTGTCACGAGCGGGCCAATGCTGATCAACCCTATCGTGTAAGCGGCCCGAGCTGCGTTTCCCCTTCCCTTCACCCGGCCAAGCAGCCAGAGAACGACAAGATCCCAAACGATAACCTGGTAGAGAAACCCTCGCTCCCACCTAAAGGGTGAGGCAGTGAAAAGGCGCGGCAGCGCGAACGCCACGAGCGAGAAGGGCGGATATTCGAGGGTGAAATCCCGGTACGGCACCTCGCCCCGAACGACGCGGGAGGCATAGCGGAAGTACAGCTGGTCGCCGCCCAGGATCTGCTCCCCGTACAGCTTACTTGCGAAAAGCCATAGGAAAACGAAAAGGTGCAGCAGGGACCAGCCAATGCCCGAGGGGGCCCTCAAGCGGGCCACCCAAGCCCGGCACGAGCACCTCACGGCGCGACACTCCGGAATACATATTCCACAGGTGGCTGCGGGTTCAGCCAGCCAATCGGGTGGCCGCAGAGCCCGGCCCACGCTATTGGCTCGATCATGCTCAGCAAGAGGATGGCCCACAACAGCCGCCGCCGACCTACAGGCAGAGCGAAGACAAAGCACATGGGCATGTACCAGGCGGTGGCCCACGTCACGCCCTTGTAGTAGGCGATAAAGGCAAGCGGGGCCGCGTAGCGCAACAGCCTGGCGGGCTCGCGCCGATCCGCCAGGGCACTCCCGACGAGCGCAGCCAACACGCCGTAGGTGGCAAGGGCGTTCAGGGCCAAATGCCAACCAGGGGTGCCGCAAGTCTTGCTGCTGTCGGCCCAGTTCCAGAAGTAGGGATTGCAGTTGGCAGCCATGGCGGGGTTGCCCAGGATGTGGAAGACGTACTGGCTCCTCAGCGCGAAGGCCAGGCTCGGCAGAAACGACAGCACGAGAGACAGAAGGGAACGGCTGCCGCGCAAGGTGCCAAGGAAATACGGCAAAAGCGCAGCCGGCCAGTACTTGGCCTGGATCGCCAGCCCCAACCAGGCGTGCGCCCAGCTGCTGTTGCGCCGCAGCAAGAGCAGCGCAAGCAGGACACAAAAGGCGACCAGAGCTTCATACTGGCCTTCCCTTGACGTCCACCAGACGGATACGGGGTTCAGGAAAAAGGCCAACCCCAACCACCTATCCCCGCTTAGCCGTGCGATCAGGCCAGCGTTGAGGAGGTCCAACGCTGTAAGGACAAGCCGCGGGAAGAAGAGGCACGGATAGACTGCGGCTGTAGCGGCAAAGAAGAGCAGCGCAACTGCCGGGTATATAAACTGCAAGCGCGGCCATAGCTGCGCGTAGGGAGCATCGCCAAAATCCGCCGGCGTGTAGTTGTAGATGCTCAGCCCGTAACGCCAAAACTCGTGCCCGAAGCCGACATAGCGCAAAAGGTCGGTCGAGTTAAGCGGTGGCTCCGTGGCAAGGTGCAGGCGCCACAGCAGCCCGGCCGCGTAGCAGCAAAGCAGCACAAGCCGCGCATGCCCGCCGGCCGTCGGGGGAGGCTTCGAGCACTGTGATGCCGCGCGAGGAGGCGCCGCCGCTATGCGAAAAAGGCCCTTTCGGCCCGCCCTAGAAGGGCGCTCGTGTGGACGGGGCTCGAAGGGAACGCAGAACGAGCCCACAACTACAAATGCTACGCTGCCCAGCCTGGGGGTGCAAGCCCCAACCGCCGAGCCCTTGCTTCCACGAAGAGGATGCGCTGCGCCTGCCATGCTATAATGGCGGGAGCGTCAAGTGGGCATCGGGTGAAGCTTGAGCTTGAGCCCGGTGTTTCCAGGTGAGAGGTGGCC
>JAPWUW010000360.1 GCA_028275325.1 Anaerolineae bacterium
CAGCAACCCAACCTCGCAGCTTATGGGACGGATTTCTCGCCATCCTCTGCCATCGGGCCTCTCCCCCGAGAGAATCATCTCGCGCACAACAGCCTGACAAGCCTTAGCAAAGGCGCGAGATAGCTCAACTGCCTGCAGCGGATCTTCGACCCCGGCAATTAATGACTCCTCGACTGCTTTCAGGCCACTATCGCGTTCCTTCTTGCTGCCCGCTTGGCGCAGAACCTGCTTGATGGCGTCCTCCGTTCTTGCCCTCACCTCCTGCACCAGCTCAGGCGCAACCACCTGCGTGGCCAGCTCCCTCTTTGGCTTGCCAATCTCCTCCCGCATCCGCTTTTGGCACTGGATGCTCTCCTGAATGACCTCATGGCCCGCCTGCATGGCGCGCACAAGCAGCTCCTCTGAAACCTCTTTCGCGCCAGCTTCGACCATGATGATGGCTTCCTCCGTGCCGGCCAGCCGCAAGTCCAGGCAGCTGCGCTGCATCTGGCTTACAGTCGGGTTGAATACAAACTGGCCATCGACGTAGCCAACCCTGACAGCACCTACCGGCCCACCAAACGGAATATCTGAGATCGTCAGCGCTGCGGAGGCACCCAATATGGCCAGGACGTCGAGGAAAATCTCGGGGTCCGCCGAAAGCGCAGTGACTATCACCTGTATATCGTGCCTTATGCCCTGGTCAAAGAGGGGCCGCAATGGCCGATCCACCAGCCGGCAGAGCAGCACTGCCTCGTCGCTCGGGCGTCCCTCCCGCTTGATGAAGCCGCCCGGGATTTTCCCTGCGGCATACAGCCTCTCCTCGTAATCCACCGAAAGGGGAAGGAAATCAGCTCCCTCCCTTGGCTCCTCTGAAGCCGTGGCCGTCACGAGAATGATCGTCTCGCCACACTGAACAGTCACAGCCCCGCCGGCCTGCAAAGCAAGCTTGCCAGCCTCTATTACGATCTCTTTATCTGCCACCTTGGTACGGTAAACACAGGACACCTTCTTGCCCTCCATACAAGGGGGCCTCAGGCTACAGGCACTGGCAAATAGAGTTCAGGCCCTGAACCCCATTTGCCAATCCCTGATCACCTGAGGCCGCCCAGACGTCTCTTTTCAGTTTAGCACTGATACAATCGATAGTGTAGCTGCCCCTCACCTCAGGCTGCACTTCACGTCTGGCACAACAGCCAGCCGCTGCGCCAGCGCAGCACCGCAGCCTACCGCCGCAGCCCCAGACGCTGGATCAAATCCCGATAGCGATCCGGATCGACCCGCCGCAGATAGGCAAGCTGCCTGCGCCTTTGCCCGACCAGCTTGAGCAAGCCACGCCGGCTGTGCTCGTCATGCTTATGCTGTTGGAGGTGACTCACCAGGCTGTTAATGCGCGTCGTCAGCAGAGCTATCTGCACCTCAGGCGAGCCGGTATCGGCTTCGTGCTGGTGGTAGGTCTCTATGATCTCCCTCTTCTGCTCTTTGCTCAGCGCCACTCAAAAACTCCTCGGAGGCCGCTCCCCAATTGCCCTCAAGGGCAACTACACTGCTATTATAGGCTCTGACACTTGGAGAGTGCAAAGCCAGGGAAGGCCGAGCCCGCCCTTGCCAAGCGGGGGGCTGCTCGGTACCCTTTGAGAGGGCACAGCCAACACGTGCTTTTCGCCGCTGAGTTCTCCGTCGCATCCGGGCATGGCGGGCAGCGTGTGCTGGTGCCCTTGAGCTGAGCTTCGAGTTCCTGGAGTGGGGCAATATGATGGCGCCAGCGCATGCACTGCCTCTTACCAAGCCGAAACCGGATTGCACTCGCTTCATTGCCTATCTCACCGGGAGGAGCAACGACGGTCGCCCACCCCTTATCGAGTACCTCGTGGACCCTGTGGTAATGCGCCCAATCGTCACCCAGCTCCTGGGACGGGAATGGGTTGAACCGGTCGTTGGGCAGCGTGAGTCCATGGCGCGCTACCTGGACAACTTCATTGCCTTCTGGCTGCAGCTTGGCTACGACTTCGTGCGCTTCGAGGTTGGGCTGCCCTTTCCCAAGCGGCGGCTCGATGCGCCTGACCCGGCCCCAGGCTCCGATCGAGTTCGCTCCTGGGCAGATCAACACCATGGCCCAATCTCGTCCTGGGCCGACTATGAACTCTATCCCTGGCCGGACGTGTGCGCGTTCGACTTCTACCCGTTCGAGTACCTGAACGAGCATCTCCCAGAGGGGATGGGCCTGGTGGTCTCCCACGGGGGTGGTCCGTACGAGCACCTTTCTGACCTCTTCTCCTACGAAGGGCTGTGCTTGGCCCTCCATGATCAGCCCGATCTTGTCCGTGCCGTCGCGGACAGAGTAGGCGCTCTCATGCTGTGCTTCTATGAGCACCTCGTGGATCTCGATAGGGTTATCGCGCTCTTCCCTGGAGACGATATGGGCTTCCGCACCAGCACGCTAGTGTCTCCAGATCACCTGCGGTACTACACGCTGCCTTGGCACCGGCGTTTCGCAGCTCTTGCGCACGAGCACGGCAAGTTGTATTGGCTTCACTCGTGCGGGAATATCCTCGCCATCATGCCGGATCTCATCGATTGGGTTGGTATAGACGGCAAGCATTCTTTCGAGGATGCCATTCTTCCGGCGGAAGAGTTTCACGAGCGCTACAGCCAGCGCATCGCGACTCTCGGTGGCGTTGATGTGGACATCTTGGGGCGTGGCACTGTCGAGGACGTGCGGCATCGTACCAGGCGGCTTATTGAGCGTTGCGCCCCGCTAGGTCGCTTTGCCGTTGGCAGCGGCAACTCGATCCCGAGCTATGTCCCGGTGCCGAATTACCTTGCGATGCTTGAAGAAGCGCTGAGCTTTTCTAGTTAGGCTGTGGAGGCGCTTGCCAATGCTGCCCAAAGAAAGGGTTCTTGCGGCCTTTGCCCACGAGCCAACCGACCGTGTGCCCATCTATGTGGCCGGGTTCTCGTCGCGGGTAGCCTCGGCTGTCCTTCAGCGCGAGGCATTTGTCGGCGGCGGCATCCAGCAGTGGCGCGAAGCCTGTGCTCTCTGGCAGGGTGGCTGCGCCCACCAGGAGTTCCTCGAGCGAACCCGGC
>JAPWUW010000361.1 GCA_028275325.1 Anaerolineae bacterium
CGCTCGTCGTGATCTTTTCCCCCAAGGGTGGCAGTGGCTGCACCACGGTGACCGTCAACCTCGCAATTGCCTTGAGGGATTTTACCAAGCGCAAGGTGGTCGTTGTTGATGGTTGCCTGCAGTTTGGAGATGTAGCTGTGCTGCTCAACCTGCATGATCAGCGCAATATTGGCGAGCTCGCCCGTCACGCAGAGGAGTTGGACCTGGCTTTCGTCCAGGAAATGACTGTCTCGCACGCCTCTGGTGTTCGCACGCTCCTTGCCCCGCCGCGGCCAGAAGCGGCGGAGCTAGTGACGGCGGAGGCGATGCGCAGCATCCTGAAAGCGCTGAAAGGAGGGTATGACTTTGTTGTGCTGGATGCGGGCCACGCGCTGAACGAGCTGGTGCTGGCGGCGCTGGACGAGGCCGATCAACTGGTGCTGCTCGTCACGCCGGAGATTGCCGCTGTAAAGAGTGCGCGGCTGGTGCTGGATGTGCTTGACGCCCTCAATTACCCTGAGGAGAAGCGCCTGCTTGTGGTCAGCCAGGCCGGCAGGCGCTGTGGGCTAAAGGTGGAGGACATCGAGCGCTCCCTGAGGGCGCGGGTGCAGGTGCGCATTCCCTGGGACGAGGCAGGGCCACTCCTTGCCGCCAACCAAGGCCGGCCGCTGTACGAAGCGGATCCCGAGGCGCCCATGGCCCGATCGTTCCTAGAGCTTGCCAAAGCAATCACCGGTGCTGCTGCATCCGGCAAGGAGCAGCAGCGCGCAGCGGCAGCAGAGCAAAGGCCCAGAGCAAGGAGAATCCTCTCACTCTGGGGCAGATGAGGGTTGAGCTATGTCCTTGTTGCGCAGGCTTGAGAGCTCGGAGCTGAACACCGCGTCCGATAGCATCTCGCGTCGGCTCAGGACCCTGTCCCCTGCAGCGGCAACGGATGTGCGCGAGGCCTACCGGGATCTCAAGAGCCGCGTTCAGGCCCGGCTGGTGGCGGAGCTGGATCCGGATGCAGACCTCGGGGCGCGGGAGGAGGTCGAGCAGCGCATACAGGAGCTCTTTGAATCCATACTGGCGCAAGAGAACATTATCCTCAGCCGCGTGGAGCGCAAGCGCCTGTTCGACCAGATCGTGGCGGAGATACTTGGCTACGGGCCGCTTGACCCCCTCCTTGAGGACCCCACCGTGAGCGAAATCATGGTCAACGGTCCGACGCGCATCTATGTTGAACGCCAGGGCAAGATCGAGCGCACAAACCTGAGCTTCGACAGCGTCGAGCACGAGATGCGCATCATCGAAAGGATCGTCTCGCGTATCGGCCGGCGCATTGACGAGGCTTCTCCGATGGTGGATGCCCGGCTGCCTGATGGCTCGCGCGTGAATGCCGTCATCCCACCGATATCCCTTATCGGGCCAGTACTCACGATCCGGAAGTTCGCGCGCAAGCCGCTCACCGCGGCTGACCTCGTGAACCACGGCACCTTCAGCCCGGAGGCAATGCGCTTCATGGAGCTGTGTGTGCGCGGTAAGCTCAACATCATCATCGCTGGTGGCACTGGCTCTGGCAAGACGACAACCCTCAATGTGCTTTCGTCTTTCATTCCGGCGGATGAGCGCATCATCACCATTGAGAACGTGGCCGAGCTGCAGCTGCAGCAGGAACATGTGGTCACGCTGGAAGCCAGGGAACGCAACATAGAGGGTAAGGGGGAGATCACCATTCGGGACCTGGTGGTGAACGCCCTGCGGATGCGGCCGGATCGCATCATCGTGGGGGAGGTGCGAGCTGGAGAGGCCTTGGACATGTTGCAGGCCATGAACACCGGCCACGAAGGCTCCATGACCACGCTGCACGCCAACGGCACGCGGGATGCGCTCTCGCGCCTGGAAACGATGGTGCTCATGGCCGGGATGGACCTGCCCTTGCGGGCCATCAGGGAGCAGATCGCCTCCGCCATAGATCTCATCGTGTATCAGGAGAGGCTGCGGGATGGATCCCGGCGGGTGACCTCGATCACAGAGGTGCAGGGGCTAGAGGGCGATGTGATAGTCACGCAGGACATCTTCCGCTTTCGTCGGCGGGGCGAGAGCGCTGGGCGCATCATCGGGAGCCTGGAGCCGACGGGCATCCGCCCGCGCTTCGTGGAGAAGCTGGAGGCCCGCGGGCTCATCGTGCCGGCCACGCTCCTCGGCCTGAGTGAGACCTTGCGGGAACGGGGCGAGTAGGAGGGCAAGGGCGGGGTGATGAGCATTGTCGCAATCGTCGCGCTGATCCTGGTGCTCACGGTCTCCGCAAGCGGCTGGTTCTTCTGGCGCTTGCTTGAGAGCCAGGCCGGTGTCATCCAGGAGCGGCTGGAAACTTACGCCTCGCGCGGGATAGCTGCGCCCGTGCGGCGCGAGCGCCGGACTATAGCGGTGCGGCTGGATCGCGCCCTGCGGCAGCGGCCTTTTGGGCAGCGCATTGCGGATGAGCTTGCCAGGGCCGACCTGCAGCTGCGGGTCTCCGAATACCTCTCGCTCTGCCTGCTTTCGGGGGTGATGGGGATACTCTTTGGGCTGTTGCTGTTTGGCACGCCGGTGTTGGCGCTCCTTTCCGGCGTAGCAGGGCTCTTCTTGCCGCGCATTTACTTGAGGCGGCGGCAGGCAGCACGGCTCAAGGCGTTCAACGACCAGCTTGGGGATGCTCTGCGGCTGATCGTGAGCTCGCTGCGCTCCGGGTACAGCATGCTGCAGAGCATGCAGGTCGTGGCCTCGGAGCTGCCGGAGCCGATTGGGCCGGAGTTTGGCCGCGTGGTGCGGGAGGTTGGCCTCGGGCTAAGCCAGGAAGAAGCGCTGCGGAACATGCTGCGGCGCATACAGAGCGACGACCTGGACATGGTGGTGACGGCAATCAACGTCCAACATGAGGTCGGTGGCAACCTGGCCGAGATCCTGGAAACAATTAGCGATACGATCTCGGAGCGGGTGCGCATTCAGGGGGAGATCAAAGTACTTACGGCGCAGCAGATGCTTTCCGGATACCTCCTGAGTGCGCTTCCTTTCATCGTTGTGCTCATCCTTTTTGTCATCAATCGGAGCTATATCTCTCA
>JAPWUW010000362.1 GCA_028275325.1 Anaerolineae bacterium
ATAGTCGACAGCCTTCTAGCTGAACATAAAGTGGTCACAGTCGTGAATTCAGCCCCAGAGCCCGGCATCCGCATCTCGACTCACGTCTTCAACGACGAGGAGGACATGCAGCGGCTCATTGATGGGCTTCGACATGCCATGGCTGCTGGCGTCGGGCGAAGCGAACGGGCCGTGGCAGGAGGGCCATACCGCCGCTGAGGTGCCGGCTGGCACACGCCCTGTGCTTTTCTGAGGTGTGGTGCATCGGGCAATCTGCACCGGAGCCGCCTCTGACCAAAAAGGGTTCTATAATCTCCCTTTATTTCCCGCGGGCGGGGCTCTAGCTTGACCCCGGGCCTTCACGTCCTTAGAATTACGGACGCTAGTCGTGTTTTTGGTTCCCGCTTCGCTGCGTGGCCATTGGCGAGTACCTGCAGCGAGTGGAAAAGGGGAGGCATGAATGGAATTGGGCGATCCGGTCGGTGGTACCTCAGAGCCGGCGGAGGACAAGGCCACGTCTGTAGAACCGGCCAGAGGGGTGTGGGATCTCTTGCAAGATGCATGGCGGTGGCTGGACGTGGCCGTCGCAGCCAGCCTGCGCACGCAACTTACCGTGGTGTTGGGCAATATCGGCGTTGCCCGTATGGCTGTATGTGAGGCCGGGAGAGCCGCCGCGGAGGCCCTACAGGAGGCTGAGGCGGCGGCCATAGCGACTTGTGAGCTCCTGCGTTCGTGGCAGCGCCTGCGGCAAGGGCAAGGCCCTGGCGCTGGCCGCTTTGGCTTGGCCGTGCTCTTGCGCGACCTGGCGACCGTGCTGCGCTCGTGCGGGGTCGAGTGCCAGCTTGCAGGAGAACAATCCTTACGGGCATCAGTGATGCCTGAAGGGGACCTCTGCAGGGCGCTGCTCTTGGCGGGCCGTTGGCTCATCAGTGGTCTCGCGGCGAGGGCGCTGGAGCTGCATGCCGCCGAGGTCGACCTCGGCGGCAGGCAAGTTCTTGTCCTCACAGCTTCAGTGCTCGTCCGCCGCGGTGAAGAGGCCACTTTGCCCGAGGACAGGTCACCACTTGAGGCCTGCCAGGCCCTTGTATCTGCGCATGGTGGGGCGGTGGAGCACGGGCTAGAGGGGCCTCTGCCCTGGCTGAGGATCGTCGTACCGGTCGCGGCAGGCTGAGCGAGGCGGCTGGCCTGGGCCTGGCACGGCAGTTACAATCGAAATGGTCAAACTCAGCCGCGCAGGTGGGGAAATTGCGATCCACGGAGAGTGATGCCCGATGTTGCGCGCCTCTGCGTGTCCTCATGGATGTTGCGCTGCACCAGCACAATCGGTTCGTGCCAAAGGATGATATCAGCAAGCGCTCGGGCCTCGCGCTGCACGAGCTTCTGCCCATTCTCACAGCCTTTCAAGAGGCTGGTGTGCTGCAGACTGCTCGCGGCCGGAGCGGCGGTTACCGGTTCCCAAAGAGCCCCGAAGAGCTGCAGTTGGCCTGGCTCCTGCCCCGTGCGCTGCTTGCCGCTGGCTGGCCGCCCTGCGCGCTCGAGATACCAAACCCCTGTGCGGGCGGGGAGCGCTGCCTGTTGGGTGCCGGTCTGGCCGCGCTGCGTCCGTTCAGCCTGGAGGCCATAGCGCGGCTTTCTCTTGCGGATCTGCTTGGCCTTGCGGTTGAAGAGCTTGCCATTCCTGGGCTCTGCCGTGCGCGCCACGGCCTGCTGCCTTTTGCGGTGGAGCCGCCTGCCTTTGTTGTTGTGGATGGCGGTGGCCGCATAGTGCTTGCCAACTCCATCGCCTGGGAAGTCGCCGGTTGGGCGGCGGGCGGTCCCCCCACGGGAGAATGGACTCTGCAGGCTCGTGGCCGGCGGTTGTTCCCGGCTGAGCTGAAGGAAGACGGGGAGCCCCTGTTGCCCTTGCCCGTGGATGCAGCGCTTGTCGGCAGGGATGGATCGCGGAGGCCGGTGCAAGGGGCAGTAGCTTCGCTTGCGGCAGTTGCTCGTGCTGAGCCTGGCATGCAAGCCTGTGTCCTGCGCCGGCTCGATCAGCTCACGGGGGCGGAATCGGTGGCAATCCTGTTTACACAGGAGCGGTTCCGATGTCGCGGGGCTCAGGTTGTGTCCAGGACGGTTGGCCATGCCTTGGCGTCAGCGGCCGCTGAGGCTCAGCTGGCCCGTCTCGAGGGTGGGCTCTTGCAAGAGCAGACGCAGGCGCTGGTGCGCGTGGAGAAGGGCTGCTTGCATGGGCTTCGCAGCTTGGCGGGGTGGCACAGCTGGTTTGGAGAAAGTGGGGGAGCTGTCCTTGCTGCGAGCTTGGCAGAGGCTGTGCAGAAGGCGGCTGAGGCCACGGGGCGCTCGGCTCGTGTGGCTGCGGAACCAGTCGAGCTCCGGCTGAACTTGGGCGGCGCTGAGCTCGAGGTTGTTCTTGGTGCGGTGCTGGAGGCCATTGCGCCTCCTGGCGGGTTGGTTGAGGTGAATTGGGAGGCGCGGTCCGTAGATGTAGTAGGAGAGGCCTTGGTCGGCCCGGGAGCCTACGTCGTGGTCAGCCTAGAGGCCCGCTCGCCGGTGAGGAGCACCGAGGAGCCGGGTGTGGCAGAGGAGCTGGGGTGGGAGAGAAACCTGGCGCTTCTTGCGGCGCGGGCTGTGCTGCGGCGTGCCGGTGGGGCCATGATGATCGAGGAAGGCGGTAGCCCCAAGAAAGCTCTGGTCTACTTGCGCGCGGAACCTCTGGGAGCACCATCCACAGAGCGGAGCTCACAGCCACTGCTGAAAGTGCTGGTGCTCGAGCCCGAGGAAGCTATTGGGAGCGTCCTGGGCCGGTTGCTCGAGCGCCTTGAGCTGCGGGCGTGGAGGGCGCGCAGCCTGTTAGAGGCCGAGCAGTTGGCGCGCGCTGCTGTGGCCGCAGGGGAGCCTTTCGGGTTGTTGATCCTGGCCGAGGACGTGCTCGCAGAGCCTTCTGGGGAAAGGATAGCGGCGGAGCTTGTTGGGCTCGCTGGCAACAGGGTCATAGTGACGTGCTGGCCAGGTGGCGGGCATCGGGAATGGCTGCTGGAAGGCAAGGGGGTGCGAAAGCTCTACATTGAGGCTCCCTTCACG
>JAPWUW010000363.1 GCA_028275325.1 Anaerolineae bacterium
GTGCTGCTCGCTGCCATCCAGGCCGGAGCGACACACCTGCTCACGGGAGACCTCGCCCACTTTGGCCCTTATCGGGGCCACACCGTTGGTGGTGTGCTGATATGCACGCCCAGGGATTACCTCATGTTACCTGGCCTGCCAAAGTAGCTCGCGCCGCGCATTGCCCCCTTAGCTTGTTGTGCGCTTTGAACCGCGAAGGTGAGGAAGCTTGTGCCATTAGCACAGTGGAGACGGAGAAATGCAACCGGACCTGGGCCACTTACCGCCTCAAAAGGGACGGGTAGAGGCACATGTTCAGGAACGACAGGCCTCAGCTCAGCCTAGCGGCTTTCAAAGGGTCCTCTTCTGGCACTGGTAGTCAGGGACCGAGGAGCTCCCCGCTGTTACGGATGGCGCCCAAGCCTCCGGCAGGCGGCGATGTCCCAGCCTCCGGATGATGTTGATGTCGCCGCTTCACAGGCTGGCCGCACCCAGGAGGCCCGCTTCTCGATGGCCCAGTGATCGCGCAGCCGGACGAGCACAAGGTCGGGCATGAGATGAGCGAAGGGCACACCGCTGGCACAGACCTGCACCTGCTCAGCCTGCAAACCAAGAAGGCCGCGGCGGCGCATGGGCCCGCAGGCAGTCACTGCAAGCCGGCCCCATTCCTGCTCCAGGCGCCGCCAAAGCTTCCCTGCTTCCACCTGTCTAACATGGCTTGCTCTGCTACCCTGAGCGCACGGAGAGGCCTCTGAAAAGGACTGATGGCTACATCTATGCTGCGGCATTTCGTCCCCTGTGCCTCAAAGCCAGGAGCACCTGGTGCCGCCCGACTCGGTGGGAGGATGCCACTGATGTGCGCCCTATCACCTTTGCCGGTTGGTCAGGCAGGCCCGGTTGTGGTTGAAGGCACTGGCGCTGGCGAGAACTAGGAGCCTGCCTCCAGGCCGCCCTGGCAGGCCGCCAGCCCCTCCGCCTGCGCCGCTCGGGCTGGCTCGCAGTCGTAACTCAAAACCTCCACAGGAGAGCGGAAAGTCTCCCTAGTTGTGAGCGCAGCGGCCAGGTGTACAGCAGCGTAGCCGCGCAAACCGTGCCGCCAGGCAAGCTCACCAGCTCACCTGGCGGCCAGACTGTTCAGGGGAATGACAACATAGATTGTGCCGCCCTGGCGGACGATTCTCAAGTATTTAAATGGACGGGCTTTGAGCTCTCTTGCTGCTACAGTATGCTGGGCCAAATTACCCACCAGCATAAGCATGTGCCTATATTATGCTCCTTCGTAAGCGCTTCGTCCAAAGAAGGTCGCTTTCGCCAGGGCTTTGCAGTTTTCTCACTTTGATGCATTCTCGAGCTGAAGGCGCGTTGAAGGTGGCTTATGCAGGCAGCTGATGGTGGATGGAGCTTGCTTGCTGTCCTGGTCGCAGGGGCCAGCCCTGAGCGCCAGGACTCACCCAGGCCCGAACGAGCCTTGGCTACCGGTTGGTGGTGGACGCCTTCCGGGCCCTGAGCGCCAGGGACGACCGAGGCCTGAGCCTGCTCACCGGGTAATAACCAAGAAAACTGGAAAGCCCTGAACACGAGCGTCAATAGGTGATGCCCTCGCACAGGCGGAGGTGTTGTCTGTTCTGCTGCCAGGCATCGAGGTTATCCAGCACGATCTACATGAGTTCACTGGGCAGCAGCAGGGCGAAGTGGTCTCCGGCATAGACCGCCAGCTCCCTCTCCGGCAGGGGCAGGGCGGGTGGACCTGAGTTCAGGCTGCCCGAGGCTCGTCTTACTCCGTTTCCTGGATGTAGAAGCCAAGCAGGGTGAAGGCAAGCAGGGAGAAGCGCACCATGGCCTGGGCCACCTCCAGCCGGCAGGGAGGCAGGTCATCAATCTGCCACTAACGAGTGAGGTTCATGTAGGTCTCCTCCAGGAGCCAACGCCGGCTGTCGTCCTCCAGAATGACCTGCCCCTTTACGTAAAATCGGTGCTCCTGCTCGGTCGCATCTTGTGTTCGTGGCTTAGGGATACGACAGAAAAGCCACCACATGTAGCAGCCGCGTGCTGTGGGCTGCCTCTACTCGTAGTATGCCCCTCTAGCGGCCAACAGGAGACGGGACCGACTCCAACAGGCACTAGCGGCGGAGGCAGCCGTTGCTGCACCAGGAAGCTGTAGGGCAGCATGACCAGGGCCAGATGGCGGTGGAGGCCATTCCAACGGCAACCCTGAAAGCTCTCCAGCCAGCTACTGGCCCACTCGCCAACGATACCTGCAAACTGTCCCCCCACCCTCCCAGACACGGCGGCGGACAGGATGCTGTCCGCCAGCAGGAGGCCGTTCAGCACCCGCTTCCTGCTCGAAGCGCGCAAAGTCGGCAGTAGCCCGGGACGGGCCAGAGAATCAGCCATGGGCTGCCACCCTGGCACGGAGTGGCACAGAGTTTTGCCGCACACCCAGGGGCCGAAGTGGCACCGGGCGATGGCCCGGCAGCCGGCCGGGCAACGTCAGAGCCAGGCGTACTCCCAGGCTGCGTCGTACATGGCGACGATGTTCTCCAGGGGGATCTCCGGCAGCAGGTGCTGCGAGGGCGCGATCGTGAAGCCCCCATAGGGGCGGAAGGTTTCCACCCTCTCCTTCACCTCCCGGCGCACGTCCTCAGGCGTGCCGAAAGGCAGAGTCCACTGCGTGTCTATTGAGCCGTGGAAGCAGAGCCTGCGGCCATACTTTGCTGCAAGCTCCCTCGGGTCCATGCCGGCCGCCCGCACCTGCACCGGCTCCAGAATGTTCAGCCCCATATCCATCAGGGTGGGGATAAGCGCAGCCACGCTCCCGCAGGAGTGGTGCATGATTAGCTTGCCGTGCTTTCTGCCCACGTCGTAGATGCGCTGCAGGTAAGGCCGCACGAACTCGTTGAAGAGGCGCATGCTCATCATGGGGCCGCTCTGGATGCCGTAGTCGTCGCCTGTGAAGCAGATATCTATATGCTTGCCCGCCCGGGCAAACATCATCTCCGAGGTGCCCACCATGAAGTCGACGATCTTGCCCAGAATGGCGTGGGCAAGCTGCGGCTCATCGTAGAGCAGGCAGAACCA
>JAPWUW010000364.1 GCA_028275325.1 Anaerolineae bacterium
GGGTACATGGCAGCCAGCAGCGTGAGCGGCGGTGTGACCTCGCTGCAGCTTCTGGAGCTGGGCCGCCCTACGCAGCCCCTCTTGCGGGAGCTGCTCCTCAAGGCGCCAGGGACCTACCATCACAGCGTCATTGTTGCCAACATGGCTGAACAGGCTGCAGAGCGCATTGGGGCCAATGCATTGCTTGCGCGTGTTGGCTCGTACTATCACGATGTGGGCAAAGTGCAGAGGCCCTACTTTTTCAGCGAGAACCAAGTGGAAGGCGCCAACGTCCACGACAGGTTGGATCCTGTGACAAGCGCCAGGGTCATCATCAGCCATGTGGCTGAGGGAGTTGCACTGGCCAAACGGGAGCGGCTGCCAGCGTCGCTTGTGGCTTTCATTGCCGAGCACCATGGCCGGACGAGGCAAAACAGCTTTTACGATGAAGCGGTGCGGCTCTATGGGGCTGAGGGAGTGGATGAGTCCCTGTTCCGGTACCCAGGCCCACGGCCGCGGAGCAAAGAGACGGCTATAGTTATGCTTGCCGATGCTTGCGAGGCGGCTGTGCGTTCCTGTCGCCCTGCAACGACGGCGGAGCTGGCGGCGCTCGTCGGGCGGCTGGTGAACGAGCGGCTTCTGTCTGGAGAGCTCGATGAGAGCCCCTTGACCTTACAGGATGTGGCAGTCATCAAGGATGTGTTCGTCAACGTGTTGCAGGGGGTCTTTCACCCGCGCGTGCCATACCCCGAGAGCAATGGCGAAGCCTTGCGCGAGCCGGCTGGAAATGGCCAATTCCCATCGGGTTCAGTGAGGCAGGCATGATCGACATCCGCGTGCAGACATCCATCCCTGTGAAGCGAGGTTGGCGTGCGCTCGCGCGCAGGGCGGCCGAAGCTGCATTGCGCTGCGCTGGCCAGCAGCCGAGCGCATATGGCCTCACAGTGGTCTTGAGCGATGATGCTGGCGTAGCGGCGCTGAACGAGAGGTTTGCCAATGTGGAAGGCCCAACGGACGTCCTTGCTTTCCCAGCCGGAGGGGACGCCCTGCCCCTGGGCAAGGCTTGCCGCAAGCCTTACCTTGGCGATGTGATCGTTTCGGTGGAGCGGGTGCGCTCGCAGGCACAGAACGCGGGCCACGCGCCTGAGAGGGAGCTTGTGGTGCTTGTGGCTCACGGCACGCTGCATCTGCTGGGCTACGATCATGTCAGCGAGGCAGAGCGGGCGAGGATGTGGCAACTGCAGGAGGCAGCAGCGGCGGAGGTGCTCGGTGAAGCGAGGTAACCGCAGTTTTCGGGCCAGCGTCTCCTGCGCGCTGCGCGGGGTGCGCGAAGGCTTGAGAACTCAGCGGAACTTGCGGATCCAGTTTGCCTGCGCTGTGGCTGCTATTGCCGTTGGGCTATGGTTGCGGCTGGGGTTCCAGGAATGGGCGACCCTAATCCTCGCGATGGCTGCTGTCCTGGCAAGCGAGCTGATGAATACCGCCATCGAGGCAGCGGTGGACGTGATTTGCGCTGCCCCGAGCGAGGGTGCCCGGAGGGCAAAGGATTTCGCCGCGGGGGCAACCCTTCTTGCAGCTCTTGGAGCCGCGCTGGTTGGGCTTTGCCTTTTCGTGCCGCACTTTGTGGATCTCTACCTGCGCTAGCTGGAGGCAAATGATGCCCAGTTACGAAATTGCTGTCATCCCCGGTGATGGCATCGGCCGCGAGGTGATCCCCGCGGCAATGGATGTTCTGGATACCGCTGCGGACGTGCTCGGGGGGTTGAGCCTGCGCTGGCAGCGTTTCGATTGGGGCTGTGATTACTACCTGCGGCATGGCCGGATGATGCCCGCACAGGCGCTGAGCACTCTTGCTCAGTTTGATGCCATCTTCCTGGGCGCGGTTGGCTCTCCAGGTGTGCCGGATCACGTTTCCCTTTGGGGCTTGCTGCTGCCCATAAGGCAGAGCTTTCAGCAGTACGTCAACCTGCGGCCGGTTCGGCTGTTGCCTGGCATCCCGGGGCCGCTGCGCGAGAAGGGCGAGGGAAAGATCGATTTCATCTGCGTGCGGGAGAACACCGAAGGCGAATACGCTGGGGCCGGTGGCCGGCTCCATGTCGGCACCCCACAAGAGGTGGTTGTGCAGACGGCGATCTTCACCCGCACGGGCACAGAGCGGGTGATACGCTATGCCTTTGAGCTGGCCCGCCGCCAGGGCCGGCGCAAAGTGGCCAGCGCCACGAAGAGCAATGCTCTGAATCACAGCATGGTTTTCTGGGACGAGATCTTCAGCGCTGTGGCGGCCGAGTACCCGGAGATCCAGGCGGAGAAGTACCATGTCGATGCTCTTGCCGCTCGGTTCATCACTCACCCCGAGACGCTGGACGTAGTCGTGGCGAGCAACCTTTTTGGGGATATCCTCACCGATCTCGGTGGTGCGCTCCAGGGCTCGCTTGGGATCCCGGCAAGCGCCAATATCAACCCCGAACGTCGGTACCCGTCGATGTTTGAGCCGGTTCATGGCTCAGCGCCTGATATAGCCGGCAAGGGGATCGCCAACCCGATTGCTGCCATCTGGGCTGGTGCGCTCATGCTGGACTTCCTGGGCGAGGCTGAAGCGAGCAAGCTGGTCATGCGCGCTCTGGAGGAAGTAACCTCCCGGAGGGAAGTGCTGACGCCCGACCTCGGAGGGCAGGCGACAACCCGGCAGTTCACCGAGGCGGTGATAGGGCAACTGCGCCGGGCCAGGCTGTGACTGCTCAGGGGCCGGGTGGAGATGAAGTGCGCGCACGTGCGCGTGTACGTGAGCCCGGCGCTAACGGGCGCTGCCAAGAAGAAGGGGGAACAGGAGCTCGAGATGGAGCTACCCGCCACCGTGGGCGACGTGCTTGCTGTACTTGGGCTGGCGGGCACCGGTTCTCTGCTCATCAGCCGCAACGGGCGCCTGGCGCGGCTTGAAGAGCTACTTGAGGACGGGGACGAGCTTGGCTTTTACCCGCCCATTGGCGGCGGCCAGTAACGCAAGCTTGTTTCGCCCGCGCAAGGGGGCGGCACAGTCACGTGTTGTGCTGCCCCCTTGCACCTTTATAGCCCTCTCA
>JAPWUW010000365.1 GCA_028275325.1 Anaerolineae bacterium
AAAGCCTCGCCTGCGCGCCGGGCGCGCCGGAGCGCCTGGCGTTCAGCAGCCCCTGCAGGAGCTTCTTCTCCGGGTCGCGCGAGACGAGCAGGTCGGCTATCGCCTGAGCCACCTGCCAGAAGATCTCCTCGTTGCCGCGGTTCATGGCCAGGTGTTGCTCGAGCGCCGGCCGCTGGTTTGCCTCCCAGAGGATGCAGGCCTTGTGGATGGCGTCCACCAGCGCGCTGTAGCGCTCGCGCTTCAGGAACCGCTGGTCCTGAGCCCTCTCCTTTGGCCCAAGGACCCGCACGCGCTCCTTCTCCTTGCGCACGAGCCCGCTGCCGTTCCAGAGCTCCGTGATCTCCGCCCCGACGGCCTGGGCCAGCTTCTTTGCCTCGTCAAAGGGTATTGAGGCGCTCCCGTACGCCCATCGCCACAGGACGTACAGCCGCGTCTCAGCGTCCACGGCCCCCAGGTTGGAGGACTGCAGGACCCGCTCAAGGGCAAACGAGGCCACGACCTGCTGCACGTAGTCAAGCAGCTCGGAGACGGTGACCTCATCCCCGGACAGCTTTTCCACGCGCTCGTAGCGGCCAAAGACCTCGACGGCCGGGCCGATAGCGCTCATGAAAAGGTCAGCGCCCCTTATGCCCTCATCCCAGAAGCGCGACAGCCTCTCCCGCACGCACCTGGCAATGTCCTCCCGCACCCGGGAGTAGTTGCCGACCTCCGCGCCCTCGCGCTTGCGGCAGACCATGTATACGGACGAGGCCAGGGCTGCGGACTCCTGCGCCCGCAGCCGCCCCTGCCTCTCGGTGTGGATGGGCCAGGAAGCGGTCATGTAGAGGCCGGCATCCAGCAGGGCCCAGATCATCGCCTCCCAGGCCGACGTTGTCTTGTGGGCGAAGACAATCACAGCAACGCCGTCAGGCCCGAGAACGCGCCGCATCTCGCTGAAAGCCCGGGTGAGCATCGTCTCATACCAGGTTCGGTCTTTGAAGGCATACCTGCCCTTATCCCAGTGGGCCATTTCCACAATCTCTTCGGACTTCGGCGTCAGTGGTGTGGCGAGCAGCTCCGGATGGACATTGCCAAGAGTGCGCTTCAACCAGACGTAAAAGAAGTCCGAAAGGTCCGCATACTGCACGCTGAAGTAATAGGGCGGGTCGGTGAGAACAGCGTCGAAGTACCCGTCCGGCCAGGGCAGGGCGGTGGCGGAGCCATGGAGGACCGTCACTCCCGGCCCCTCTTGCACAGGCGCGGGAGAGGGAATCTGACACAGATGAGAAACTATGTCCAAACAGATCTGTGTCTGGGCAGCCCAGTTTCCTGTGAGAGGCCCAAACGGGTTCTGCTCAGCGTAGTCAAAGACCATGGGGAGAGCCTGACGTCCAAAAACGTTGAATCCCCGTTCACCCAACGGCTCCCACCAACAAAGAACTGCGTTGTAGCTCGAGTGCCTGCTGAGTATGAGCGCTAGGTACGTCGCCACTGCCCTGGCCAGCTCGGGCTCAGTGCCCTCCTGGAGCATGCGGGCATGGGCCTGGCGCACCTTATCGGCGAAGGTGATGAGGGCGAGCTTCTGCCGCGCGTTGAAAAGGTCACCCCAGCGCGTCATACCGTAATTCGGTGGATGAATACCACCTGGCATTGTTTGGGGCATTTCCTCATCCGGCACGGGGTCCATCCCCCACTCCGCCCAGAGCTGCTCTCGTTTCTCCTCCAGGGCAGCCGCAGCGGCCCGGTAGGCATCCAGGTCCTGCGCGGCAGCCAGGCGGTATGCCTTGCCCGCGCGCCCGGGATGGTGCAGGACCAACGCCACCATCCTCTCCCCCGCCCTGCCCTCGCGGAAGAGGCGCCGCGTGGTGTCGTCGTCCACAGCGCCGCCGCAGAGGGGGCAGCGCACACGGGCTCCGGAGACAGTGCCCTCCTCGGGGTCGAAGTTGATCCGGCTCCCCTCCACGATCTCGAAGTCCACCCACCTGGCGGCGCGGTTTGGCAAGGGGCGCAGGGCCACCTTCTTGTTGGCCTTCCTGGCCAGCCAGAGCTGGCGCATGAGAGGGATCTCAGCGCCGCAAGCCGGGTTCTGGCAGGGCACGGTGCGGGCCCAGATGTAGCCCACGGGCACAGCCCCATCGGCATCCCTGGGGTAGAAGCGCTCAAGCTCCTTCCGCGCCTCCTCCAGCACCCACTCCCCCCAGCGCTTCACCTCCCGCAGGAGCGGGCTTTCCTCCCTGCCGCCCAGGAGCGATGTTGTCCCTTTCTGCCCGAAGCGCTGGGGATATTCCAGCACGGCCTTGAGGATGAGCACCGCCACCGGGTTGTAGTCCAGGGCGTACGTCTCGCAGCCCAGCCGCAGCGCCTCAAGGGGTATGGCCCCGCCGCCAGCAAAGGGGTCCAGGACTCTGGGCGCCCTGCCGCCGTGGCTTGAGCGGATGAGCTGCCTAGCCTCCTCCAGCAGCCTCGCGTTCAGGGACTCTTCCCACGGGGCGATCGCTTTCGCAAGCGACAGCATCTCCTTCCTGCGGAACGCGTCGGCCTTCACCAGGGCGGCAAAGGCGGTGGCGCGGGAAGCGGCCAGCGGCCGGCGGGCCCACCAGATGTGCAGGGTGGAGATGTGCCCGTGGCGGATATTCTTCTCGCGCACGGATTCCTCGGATACCTGGCGTATCGGAAACTCCGTCTCGATCAGCGTTCTGGTCATCGGCATCTACCTCCCTTTATCCCATCTGGGCCAGAGCAGCCTGCTTCCAGTCGCGCACTCGATAGCGGACAACTGCGACCTCCTCTTCCGGCTTGAGGGAGGAAACCGGGTCCTGCAGCATGTAAAGGCAGGGCTCGCTCCGGCAGTTCTCCACGATGTAGAGCCAGTACTGGCTGCCCAGGCGCTGCGCCATGAGCCACTCGTTTGGCGTAAGGACAATTGAGCCTGTCCCCGCCCGCCCCTTCACCTCGATGTACCTCACCTGGCCGTCCGGGGCCCGGGAGCGCAGGTCGTATCCCCTGTTCTCGGCCGACACGTCCACCACCTCCCTGCCCTCGCGCCGCTCGTGCTCCATGGCC
>JAPWUW010000366.1 GCA_028275325.1 Anaerolineae bacterium
CACTCGACTCTGCGGCTGGCCGCTCCACGCCGGTAGACCTAGGAAAGAGAGATTCACCATGGTATAGGCGTTGCGGCTCAGGAGCTTAAACTGCCCCACATGGAAACCAGTCACTGCTCGTTCCGGCGCTGCCCATAGAGGATCAATGTCGAAATCAGTCTCATCCCTACTCGACCCCTCCACATAGTCCAGCCAGGCGCGTGCGAACAGCAGCAAGCTTGTGATGTCCGTCTTGAGGCTTGTTTCGTCACGGCGACGCTCATTCCGGAGATAGCGATTGAAACGGCGGAAAGCCTCCTGATGCGCTCGGTACGATAGCCGCAAAGGCGCAAGAACATACGCCTTCCAATCGTTGGTATCCACCACGCGTCGCGGTGCCAAGCAAACCCATAACCCCACTGCCTTGAGGAACTCTTCCCACCACGGCCTGTCTTTCACATTGTCCATACGCAGCGTGTCAGCTTTTGGCTCGTTCTGGCCCTTGCCCTGATGAGGGTTCAGAAGTTGAGAGGCAGTCTCTTGCGCCTTGAAGCCCATTTCTCTGGCCTGAGCTGTCCACTCTCGAAGTTTCTCTTGCACGTTTCTGTCGGGCATGGAACAGTGACGTAGGACTGCCTCTAACAGGCGCGAGAAACTGGCACGCCCATTGGTCCATTGCGCCACAATGCGGTTATATACCCCCCTGGCCTGCATCCGGGAATCGCCAACGAAGGCCACTACGGCCCAGTCTGCAGGTGGCTCCAAGTCGCGCAACTGCTGCTCTAACTCTGTCCCTTTGATGTTTTGGTCCCAGAGATAAGTGCGCTGTTGTTGGTATTGGCGCACCTGCTCCCAGGTAGCGTCGACATCCCGAATGGGCATAAGGGCGGGCGGTTGAGCCTTGCGCTCCTGCTTCTGTGAACGAGTTTCGATCCATGGCGCCGGGCTCTCGAAAAAAGGGCATTTCTCCACCCACTGCTGCTGCAGTGGCTCGCTCAAGCAGATAGTGTAGTGGGAGCCTTCGTCAGCAATCTCAATGCGCCAGGTCTCCCATTGGCCTTTGGCATATTGGAAGATACGGTCAATGAGAGTAGCAAGGCCGTAGGCCATGAGCACGTCTGCATACGTGCCACTTGCCTTTGGAACGTAATACTTGTCCTGGTACATCAGCCGCTCACCTCCTGTGAGAGGCCATCGCACAATCTGAGGTACCGCACGATGGCGAAATACATCAACCAATCCGCCCACGAATCCTCTGGCCATGGTCTAAGCAGGTGCTTCTGCAAGTTGGGGGCCTCGCTTGCTTGGATGAGCCATTCGGCCCACTTCCTCCATTCGGCCCTGCCCAAGCCGGCAAGTGTTTCGGCCACCGTCTCTCTTGCCTGGGTGTGCAAGTGGTAAGGCCTGGCCTCGTCCAGGCCAGCGTCGTGGTGGCGAGCAATCGCCGTGACAGCGGCGCGATAGAGGCCCTTATGCTGTTTGCCCAGCACTTCCCAAAGGATGCGCGCCACAGCGTGAGCACCCTCGCCAGCATGGGGAGGACGCCTGGGTTTCACTGTCCGCTCGGCTGCCCGGTGTACTGGGTTCTGCGGCTGCCAATGTGTGTGAGCTACCAGGAAGGGAGGCTTGCCCTCGCCGATGGCTTGCTGGTAGCGCTCAGCCCAAAGCTGCCAACGACCGTCCAGCTTGCCCACATCGTGCAGTGCCAGCACTAGCAGCACTGCTTGTCCCAAAGGTGCAACCACTGCCTCGTTCTCGGGCGCATAGCCAAACCGACGCTCCAGCCACCTTAGACGAGCCCGGAATAGCCGCTCGAACACCTGGCACAAGGCACCTGCATGCTCCTGGTACGATTCCAGTTGGTAGCCTTCGTAATCCCAACTCCTTCCTCGACGAACGGCCTCCGGCGAGCGGTAGCTACCGTCTCCGGCCACGCCCAGGCGAAGCCCACGTTCAGCGTCGTACTCGGCAAGTGCCGGATGTAGGGCAAACACCAGGGCCGCCGAAATGTCGTCGGTATTTCTGGCGTCAAGCCAGCGGTAGGCTACGGGCGACTGGCTGTCTTCTTCGTCTCTGCACACGATAGCGTAGCGCAGCGCCCACGGCAGTCCCAACGTTTCTGCTCTCTCCCACAACTCGCCCAATCTGCCGCGCAGCGTTCCATGCCAAAGGGAGAACCCCTCGAAGCGAAAGGGGCTTTCTTCAGTGAGACCTTCTGGAGGCTCATGCACAAGCAACGTGCGGCTTTCCAACGGCCGGATGAGATCACGGCGCACGCTGGCATCGCGGAACACTACTGCTTGCGTGATGCATTCCCAGATGCGCCCCTGCTCTTGATGCATATGCCGCAAGCTCTCGCGGTCTGCTTCGCCATGCGCGGTGTCGACTATCTCCAGTTCGTCGGCGAAACGCACCACTGTGTCATGTCTCGCCTGCAGTGCCTGCCATGTTCGTTCGCAAATAGCCCTCTCAGTATGACTCTGGGCATAGGGAGCATAGTCTGGCTCCCCATCTTTCTTGAGCGGGACCTGGTACACGTATACGTACCCTCGCTCGCCGGGATAGCGAGCGCAGCGTCCGGCTCGCTGCAGGATACCAGCGGCTGGTGCCATCTCCGTGTGCAAGACGTTGCTGCTGATGTCTAGTCCGACTTCCACTACCTGTGTCGCCACCACAATGAGGGAAGGCGATGCCTGTCGCAGGTCTGCGCTCGGCCCCCATAGCACCCGCAACAGTCCCTCCTTCACCTGGCGATGTGGTGACTCAAAGCGGCTGTGCAATAGCATAAGCCATGGCTCCGACGCGGTGGCAGAGAGATGACGCTCGCGCACAGCGTCTATAGCACGGTCAAGAAGGCATTGGTGTTCCTGCGCATTGCGAGAACTGCGCAGCGACGCGTACAATGGGGCCAAATCGGCCGCAGAAAACGGAATGGGCCGACAGCCAGCCTGTACCAATGCCTCATACGTGCCAATCGCCCGGTCGACCGTGTTGCATACTACTAAGGAGCGGCCTTCGTGCTTCGCCAGGACAGCTTCCGCTGTGATGCTCTGAGGGACG
>JAPWUW010000367.1 GCA_028275325.1 Anaerolineae bacterium
CCAGGCCGCAGCTTCCGCAATTTGCGGGGCAGCCTGAGCGCTGTGCCCGAGGTAGCCGCCGTACGTGTACAGGCACGCCAGGACGAGCGCCGGGAGCCTCCCCGGCAGGAGGCGCCGCCCGAGGCAATAGGCGCCAAAGGCGGCAAGCCACAGGTGCAGCGCCACTTCAAGCTGCAGGGCAACGGCCGGCCGCAGCCCGAGCGACAGAAGCGCCCAGGTGGGCAGCCGCAGAGGGTAAAAGAAGGCTGGTTGCTCCAGGGCAAGGCACGGCTGCCCGGCATACTGCGCCGGGCACCAAAGCGGCGCCCGGCCTGCCGAGAGCTCCCTCCACTGCGCCAGAGCCTCAGCAAAGAAGGGCAGCGGCGGCAGGCCATCCCACGGCTGGGCCCCACCCGACCAAGCGCGCGCAATCGCGGGCCAGCGATAGAGCAGCGCGCAGGCCGCAAGCACCACGGCCACGAGCGCCGGCCCCGCACGAAAAGAGAAGATCGCAGTTTTTCTCAACGGGCGTTCCTCAGGAGAGCAAATCTACCAGCGCGATGGGGATCCAGCAAGCAGGTTGCTGCCCCCGCTCGTGGCGGACGATGGAAGCTTGCTGCCGGCTTGCGGGAGCGCAACCTGGCGGCGAAAGCTGTTAGCGCACATGGCCAGAGATTATGACAGCAAGGCGGCAGGCCCTTGTCGCGCCGCGGCAGTCTGCTGTATCATTGCAAGTAAGGAAGCGTGATGGTTGCGTCGAGGTTGACTCGCGGGCAAGCTGGCTCTGCGCGATGCCAGGCACATAGTGGCGCGGCCGGCAGCGGGGTTCGCCGGTCCCGCTGCTCGGCCACGGGGTGGCAGGGGAGGTAATCGCTATGGATGTCATCAAGGTGTCTGCCCGGTCGAGGTCAACGGCGGTAGCGGGTGCGATTGCCGGTGTGGTGCGGGAGTTCCGGCGGGCCGAGGTGCAGGCGATTGGCGCCGGTGCGGTGAATCAGGCCGTGAAGGCGGTGGCCATAGCCCGTGGCTACCTGGCGCTTGACGGCATTGATGTCATCTGCATCCCGGCCTTTGCAGAGGTCGACATCAACGGCCAGCAACGCACAGCGCTCAAGCTAATCGTGGAGCCGCGCTAGTAATCCCTCTTGTGCCTGCTGCGGGCATGGCTCCCGGCAGGCGGGAAACGCAGCTTGCCCGTGTGGGTGCCGGCGGGCCGCGGGGCTTCTAGCTCGAGCGCCTGCCGGCAGCTGTTGTGCTGCCCACAGCGGGCCGGACGTCTTCGGCTGGCACTCTCACAACCTGGTCGTCCTCAAGCCGCACGGTGATGACCTCGGTGATGACGTTCACGTCCGTCACGACGCCACGGCCCTTAGGGGTTTCCACGAGCTGGTTTTTCTGCGGCAGCGCCTGCTTCATCTTGCGGTAGTACTCCTCCTCGTAGGCGAGGCAGCAGAGCAGCCTGCCGCAGGTGCCGGAGATCTCCGCCGGGTTGAGCGAGAGATCCTGGTGCTTTGCCATGCGGATGGAGACCTTGTTGAACTCCGTGAGCCAATCCCGGCAGCAGAGGAGCCGCCCGCAGATGCCGAGCTCGGCGGTGAGCTTGGCTTCATCGCGTGCGCCCACCTGGTGCAGGTCGATGCGCGTCTTGAAGGCGCGCGCCAGGGAGTGCAGCAGGCCGCGGAAATCGACGCGCCCCTCAGCGGTGAAGTAGAAGACCAGCCTGCTGCCGTCGTAATTGTACTCGGCCTTGAGGACCTTCATGGGGAGCTTGTGCTCCGCCACGAGCTCCCGGCAGCGCTGCAGCGCTGCCGGCTCCCTCTCTCGCAGGCGGTACATCTCGTAAAGCTCCAGCGCCGTGGCGCGCCGAAGGACTGGCTTGAGCTCCCGTGCGGCCTGGCCCGCATCCTGCCGTGGCGGCACGACGACCATGCCAGCATCCGGGCCACGGGCCGTCTCCACTATCACCCAATCGCCGACGGTCAGATCCGGGATCTCATCACAGCTGAAATCGTAGATCTTTGTGGCGGGCCGAAAGCGAACTCCGACAACTAAAGCCATAGGCATCAGTTTCCTGCTCTTAGCGTGTCCTTCGTGCTGGCTGAAGCTGCGCTGCCCTTGGGCAAGATGGGCATGCGCACGGCCAGGAGGTCCAGGACGAGGCGTACGTTGGCGTTGCGCATCAGGGCAAGCTCAGCCTGCTGCAGCTCGCGTAGGAATCGCGCGGCCTGCCGCAGGGTAAGTCCGCCCCCCTCGGGCTGAGTGCCCTGGGCGAGCTCAAGCAGCCGCGTGCGCCACCAGAGCTGCCAGAGCAAGAGCACCGAGAGCACTTCCTGGCGCGGGCGGCGCGCGAGGGGGCCAAGCGAGGCGAAGCGCTCGTAGCGGCGCTGGCCCAGGAGCTGCTCCGCCAGCTGGAATGCCTCCGCCCTGGCCTTTCGCACCTGCGGCTGCGCAGCTGCAGCGAGCGCGTAGCCGGGGCAGCCCAACGCCTCTTGCGAGAGAACCTGCGCCTCTTGCTGCCCCACTCCCTGCGCCACAAGTGCCGAGCGAATGCTTTCTGCGGGCACGGGCCGCAGCCGCCACACCTGGCAGCGCGAGCTGATCGTGGGGGCAAGCGACTCGCAGTTTGCCGCCGTGAGGACGAGGAGCGCGTGCCCGGGCGGCTCCTCGAGCGTCTTCAGGAGGGCATTCTGCGCCTCGCGAGAGGCGAGGTCGAAATCGGCAAGTATGCGCACCTTGAGCTCGCTTTCCAACGGGCTGAGGGGCAGCTCCCGCTCCAGATCCCGCACTTGCTCAACTGTGAAGGTGCTGCCCGCAGGCTCAATCACAATAGCATCAGGGTGAGAGCGCGCGCGGATGCGGCGGCACGCTCGGCACTCGCCGCAAGGCCAGGGGCCTTCGGGGCGCTCGCATTGCAGCCGCATGGCGAAAGCCAGCGCAAGGGTTGTCTTGCCGACCCGCCTTGGCCCCAAGAAGAGGTGAGAGCGGCGCAGTTTGCCCGCCTGCCACTGCCTGTAGAGGCACTCCAACGCCCACTCGTGCCCGATGAG
>JAPWUW010000368.1 GCA_028275325.1 Anaerolineae bacterium
CTCGGACATGACGGCGGCCATCGACGCGGTGGTGGATGTCCTCTACCGGCAGATTGTCCGCTACAAGGGGAAGCGCTTCGCCCGCATCCGCCAGCGGCAGGCCATGGCCCAGGCAGCGGAGGCGGAACTGCCGCCGCTCTCCCCTGAGGCCCTTGCGGAGCTTGAGGCTGAGGATCAGGTGCCGGCGCGCATTGTGCGCGTCAAGCGCTTCAGCCTGCAGCCGATGGACGAGCAAGAGGCAATCCAGCAGATGGAGCTCTTGGGACACACGTTTTTCGTCTTCTACAACGTGAATAATGGCCGTGTCAACGTCGTCTACCGGCGGCTGGATGGCAATTACGGCCTCCTTGACCCGGAGATTGTCTGAAAGTTTGCGCGCCCTTGGTACCGCTGGCGCGCAGGAGCGAAACATTGCGCCCAACAGCCATAGTGGTTATGTTTGGCTTCAACGAGGGCGGAGAGCCGTGGCAGCTCGTGCAGCAGGCACGCCTTGCCGCCACGCTCGATCTCCTTGAGCGCTGCATCTCGAGCCAGTGGGATAGGGTCATCTTCTGTTCCAATCGACCGGAGTTACTGAGCGTCAATGGCCTCCCGCTGGAGCGCGTGCAGGCCGTGACGGAGCCCTTTCACTTCGGGCGAGAGCTCCAGCTCCTCATCCGGCGCTGCCGGCTCGAGGATTTTGGTGTGCTGTACCTTGGCGGGGGCCTGCCGCTATTGGGGCCTGGCACGCTCGAGAAGGTGCGCACGTTCGTCTGCTCGACAGAAGGGGGCGCCCTCGCCAACAACATTCACTCCTGCGATTTTGCCGGCTGGGGCCCTGGAGAGGCACTCCTGCACGCGGCCGCCCCAGATACCGATAACGACCTCGCCTGGCAGCTGCGCCGCATCGGCCTGGAGGCCTGGGAACTCCCTCGCAGCGCCGAGACGCTTTTCGATGTCGATACGCCCGCCGATCTCTTGCTCCTCTCGCTCAGCAACGAGCTCGGCCCAAGGTTGCGCGCGCTGCTGCACGCCGCCAACCTGGACAGCTCGCGCGTGCGGGCCACCCTGGAGGTGTTGCGCGATTTCGAGCGCACCGTCCTGTGCTACGGGAGGCTTTCGCACCACGCGTGGGCGTACTTCGCCCAGCACGTCGCCTGCCAGACGCGCATTTTCAGCGAGGAGAGGGGGATGCGCGCCAGCGGCCGGCTGGCCAGGGGCGAAGTGCGTTCGCTGTTGGGCTTTGCTGCCGAGGCCATGAGCTGGAGCGGGCTCTTTGCGGCACTCTGCGAGCTTGCACACGCCCTCATTATCGATACCCGCGTCCTCATGGCGCACTTTCGCCGCTGGCCGCGCGCCGAGGATCGGTTTTACTCCGACCTCTTGATGCCGGAGCACATCGGCGATCCGTGGCTGCGCGAGCTCACAGAAGCGGCCGCAGCGTGCCCAGTGCCAGTGCTCCTCGGAGGGCACTGCCTCGTCTCCGGCGGCCTTTATTTGCTTGCCGATGCTGTCGGCCCGAAGGAGCTGCCCCGCTCATGAAAGAGGTGCTCTTCGTTTGCCGGGGCAACACCTGCCGCTCCCCCATGGCGCAGGCCATTTTCGAGGCCCTGCTGCGCTCGCGCGGCGTGCGGGATGTAGCAGTGCGTTCGGCTGGCATCTGGGCGGTCGATGGCCAACCGGCTACGGCCGAGGCGCAGAAGGTGATGCGCGAACGCGGGCTCGACCTCAGCAGGCACCGGGCAAGGCACCTGCGCCGCCAGGATGTGGAACGAGCAGCGATCGTGCTCGCGATGGAGCGAGCCATTGCTGAGGCCATCGCCATCGAATGGCCGGATCTGGCAGCCAAGGTGCACTCGCTTGCTGAGCTTGCCGATGACCCCAGGGATGTCGAGGATCCAATTGGCGGCACGCTTGAGGACTACCGCGCCACTGCAGAGACTCTCCAGGTGCTGTTGCAGCGCGCCTACGGGCGCATCATGGCCGCGCTCCTGCCGGGGAGCCAGCAGGAATGAGAGCTCCTCGCGGCCACAGCAAAGGAGGTGAGGAATGGGCAAGATCTACGTGGTCACCGACAGCGCGGCCTGCGTCCCTGAGCCTCTTTTGCGCCGCTACAGCATCAGGGTTGTCCCCTTTCAGCTGATCCTTGATGGCCGCTGCTACAGGGATGGCGTCGATATCGCCGCAGCGCAGTTTTACGAGTGGCTCGAGCGCGGTGGGCAAATGCCGCGCACGTCACAGCCGGCGCTGGGAGATTTCCTGCAGGTCTACCAGGAGCTCGCCGCTGCCGGCGCGCAAGGGATCGTCTCAGTTCACATCCCGCGCGAGCTGAGCGGCACGGTCGATACCGCACGGCTTGCTGCAAGCATGGTGAGCCAGGTCCCCATCAAGGTGATCGACGCGCGCACCGCGACGATCGCCGAAGGTTTCGTCGTGCTGGCAGCAGCCAGGGCTGCGGAGGCGGGCGCACCGTTAGAGGAAGTCGCTCGTGCGGCAGAGCAGGCTGTTGGGAGGGTCGGGCTCCTTGCCTGTGTGCCACTGGCCACTGTGGCCTCCTTGCAGCGCACGGGCCGTTGTGGCGATGCCGAAAGCCTGCTGCAGGCCCCGGTCAACATCACGCCCATACTGCGCCTGCACCACGGGCGGCCAGCGCTGGTCGGCGTGGCTCGAAACCGCCAGCGCGCTCTGAACCGCCTCGTCACCCTCATGCAGGAGAAGGCAGGCAGGCAGCCAGTGCGGCTTGCCACGTTCCATGCAGATGACCCCGAGCAAGCGGAGGCCATCCACAACCGGCTTTGCGCGACACTGAACGTGGTCGAAAGCTACATAACGGAGTTCACCCCCGTCATGGGGGCACACACAGGCCCGGGGGTGATCGGGGTGGCCTTTGAGCTCCTTGCTCCCCAGCCTAGCACCGCAGGCAAGGCCGAGGCCACTGAAGAGGCAGAGAGATGCGACCGCCTTTGAGCTTGCTCCTGCTAATTGCAGTCGTCGTTGCCCTGGCGAAGCTGGCTGGCTATGCCTCAGTGCGGCTGCGCCAGCC
>JAPWUW010000369.1 GCA_028275325.1 Anaerolineae bacterium
TCCTTCGCCACCGCGAATATGCTGCAAGAAGGAAGAGGTGTCAAGCTGTGGCCGCACCGGGCATATTTCAGTTTGCTGACCCGCAGCAGCATCCAATAAACCCGCCAGGTTGCAGTGGACCAGTGATGCGCTGGAGGCACCTTCTCGTGGCTGAAGGCCGCGAACCTGAGCCAGCAGGCTGCTGCGCCGACCCTAGTGTGCCTCAGCTTGAGAGTTGAGGGCGCGCTGCCCCTTGGGGGTGATGGCCCAGCTGAGGAAGCCCAAAGAACATGCCCCTTCCTGCGAACAGCCAGTGCATTGCCCGGGGCAAGGCGCGGCCAAGGGCTGCAGGTAGCCCAGGCGGACAAGGTCGGCCACGAGCTGCTTGCCGAGGGCCGGGGAGAGGCCAAGCTGCGCGGCAAGCTCTTCCACGGTCGTCGCTTGCCCGCGCTCAATCAGCCGCAACGCTTGCAGAAGCATGGAGCTTTGCCGTTCAACCGGGCAGGCCAAGGAGCAGCGCCACGCGATAGGCCGCGCTGCCGCCCAGGATAGCCAGGATGAGAAGCAAGCCGATGTCGGCCAGAGTCCAGCGCCAGGAGCGCGTCTCCTGGCGGATAGCAGCAACTGTCGCCACGCAGGGGATAAAAAGCATCTGTGCTGCAAGAAACGCAAGGGCAGTTGCCTGAGTTATGGCCTGAGGGAGGTACTGCGTCACTGCCTGGCCAGGCTCCGCGTAGAGCACAGAGAGAGTGGCGAGGGAATTCTCCTTGGCGACGAAGCTGCTGAGGAGCGCCACCATCAGGCGCCAGTCGAAGCCCATGATCTGCCCAACGGGCGAGAGGAGCCTGCCGAACGCCGCCAGGTAGCTGCCGCTGATCTCGCCGGTAGGCAGAGTAGAGAGAAGCCACATGCCCGCACTGGCGGCAACGATGATGGTGGCTGCGCGCACCAGGAAGGCGCGCATGTGGTGCCAGACGAAAAGGGCGATCGTGCGCACATTTGGGCTGTGGTACAGGGGGAGCTCCATGATGAACGCCAGCTGTTCACCGCGCATGATGAACCGATGCAGCACCAAACCTAAGGCGGCCAGGGACAAAACGTTCGCCCCTATGAGCGACATGGAAACGACGAGGGCTTTGCGGCCGAAGAAGGCTGCAGAAAGCGTTGTGAGCACGCCCAGCCGGGCAGTGCAGGGCACCAGCGGCGCAAGCAATACGCTGAGCAGCCGCGCCCGCTGGGAATCTATGATGCGCGTGCCAACGACAGCAGGCACGTTGCAGCCAAACCCGAGGAGTAGCGGGAGGAAGGAGCGCCCGTGCAGGCCGATGGCGTGCATGAAGCGATCCATGACAAAGGCGGCGCGAGCCATGTACCCTGTGTCCTCAAAAACGCCGAGCACCGCAAAGAAGATGGCAAGTATGGGAACGAAGGTGACCATGGTGCCCGCACCGGCCAGCACCCCGTCCACCACGAACCCGGCGAGCCAGGGCGAGATGGGCGCAAGCGCACTGAAGAGCCATTCACCCAGCCGCTCTACCAGGTAGTGCTCAAGAAGCCCCTGCAACGGCGAGCCAAGACTGTAGACGAGAAAGAAAGACAGTGTGGCGGCCGCCAGGAGCAGGAGAACCCCCCAGAAAGGATGCGTGGCGTAACGATCGATCCTATCCGTCAGGCTGAACTCGCTGCGGCGCCTGCTTGATATGACCCGGTTGACTATCCCCTCTATCCACTCATAGCGGCCACCAGCGATATCGAGGATGGCATCTTCGTGGCGCAGGAGTAAAGAATGCACCTGCTGCCACGTTTCTGGCGGCAGCCATTGCTGCGCCAGGGCTGTCACTTCCGCATCGCCTTCGAGAAGCTTCAGCGCCACCCAGTGCGGCTCGTAAGGATGGGGGACATGCTCGCCAAGGAGCACCTCGAGCTGCGCAAGAATGTGCCGGTGCTCCGGCCGCATTTGCGGCCGCACGGGGCGGAAGGTGGATGGGTCACAGGCGAGCTCGTAGATCTTGGCAAGAAGCTCCCGCACGCCCACATTGCGCACTGCCGACATGCCAACCACCGGAACCCCCAGCGCCTCTTCCAGGGCGCGAAGGTTTATTTCCAGGCCCTCAGAGGCCGCCACGTCCATCATGTTGAGCGCGAGGATGATGGGGGCCGGCAGGAGCAAGAGCTCAGCAAGGAGATAGAGGTTGCGCTCCAGGTTTGTGGCGTCGGCGACAAGGACGACAAGATCCGGCCTTTCCTTGATGATGTAATCGCGCGCTATGCGCTCTTCCTCGGAGTTCGCTGTTAGGCTGTACGTACCCGGCAGATCCACCAGCTCCAGCGTGGCCTCTTGGAGGCTGCAGTAGCCAAGCTTCTGTTCGACTGTCTTGCCTGGCCAGTTGCCGACGTGCTGGTTGAGCCCTGTCAGCATGTTGAAAAGCGTCGATTTGCCCACGTTCGGCTGGCCAGCTAGAGCTACCTTGATCAGCCGCTTGCCCTCTGGCGGCCGCACGACAGCAGCGGCCTCCCCATGGCAGCCCGCAACAGGCGAGGCCTGCGGCCTTGAGTTTCCTCGCTCAGGCATTGGGGCCAACCTCCGGGCGCACGAGGATCTTGGCTGCTTCCCCCCTGCCTAGGGCAACCCGTGAGCCGTGCACCCGCACAAGCAGAGGCCCGCGGCCGTAATTGCTCAGGACGGCAATGCGCGAGCCAGGTGTGAAGCCCATGGCGGCGAGCCTGCTCACGAACCCGTGCCCACCCTGGCACTCCACTATCGTGCCTTCCTCACCAGGGCCAAGCATAACCAGCGGCACGGCTGAATCCACTTCTAACCTCCCCCTACCGGACGCACCATGATCTGTCGCGAAAGTTCCCTGCCCAAAGAGTGAACGCGCCCGCACACGCGGATCCTTATTGGGCCACCAAATGGGCCAATGTCCTCGACACGAAGCCGCTGCCCGGGCTTCAGAGCGAGCTCGCCCAGGTACCGAAGCAGCGCCGGCTCCTCCTCAGGAACGCTCACGACCTCTCCTTCGCGCCCGGCCCCCAGCTCAG
>JAPWUW010000047.1 GCA_028275325.1 Anaerolineae bacterium
GCCGTCTCGCTCGCGTTGCCGGCAGCATCGTACCCTACGGCCCAGACCTCGTGCTCGCCAAGGGCCACGTCCTGCAGCATCACCTTGTGCGCATAGGGCACCACCGTGGCCACGCCGATCGGCTGCCCATCGAGGAAAAACTCTACCCGATCCATGCGCAGGTTGTCCAGGGCGTCCACCTGGATGGTGAACCAGGCACCCTCGGCGCTGCTGCGGCTGTATTTGCCGCCGTCGTACGGATGCTGCAGCGTCACCTGCGGCGGCTCGTTATCCACCGTCACCTGCACGTTGGCCACGCGCTCTACCTGGTGCGTGTCGACCACCGAGAGCTGGATGGTGTAGAGGCCCGAGAGGCCCGCTGTATCCCACCGTTCCAGAACCCCCTGGCTGACCGGCGAGTAATGGTCGGCCCCGATCGTCATCCAGGCGGAGGGGTTCAGGCCCGGGCCGTACTTCAGCCGGTAGAAACTGAAATCTGGCACTTGCGCATTGCCGATTATCTCCACCACGCCGCGCACGTAGCTGTAGGGGGTGGGGCTGATTATCCCCGCCTCCGGGTTGGGGCCAGCTTCTTCGGGCAGCGGGTCGTACTCCGTCGGCGGCTGCGGGATGCCGTTTTCGCGCACCCAATCGGCGGCCTCCGGCGGGTAGATCTCGTAGACGCGCTCCTCCACCAGCTCCGGCGGCGTGTAGACTGTGGCCAGCCGCCCACTCTCCCTGTTGACCCTGAACACCTGGTGCATGGTGCAGTAGGTCGTTGGCTCCGTCCCGGCGACGAAGAGCTCCTTCACCTTGCGGGGGCAGTGCTCTGTGGCGAGCTGCCCGGAGATATCGCAGATCTCCACCTCCACGATGCCAGGAGGCCGCTGGAACTGGGCGACCGGCTCCCCCTCATGCAGTTTCTCCATGATGGCGTGGAAGATGGGGCCAGCCCCCGTCGACCCGAGCACCCGTTTCATCTTGTGCCTGTCGGTGTTGCCAACCCAGACGCCGACGACGTACTGGGGGGTGTAGCCCATTGTCCAGGCATCCGTGTACTCGTTGGTGGAACCGGTCTTGGCGGCCACTGGCCGGTCGGGCAGGACGAGGTTGGCAGCGCTGGCGCCAAATGCCGGCCGCCTGGCCTCCTGATCGGAGAGGATGCTCGTCATAATGTAGGCGTATTGCGGCTCCACGACCTTGCGCACCTCTGGCCGCGTGTACTGGTAGACGACGTTCCCCTGAGCGTCCTCGATGAGCAGGATGGCGACGGGATCCAGCTCCCGGAAGCCGGGCTTGCGCTCCCACTCCGGTATGGGCTGGCCGGCCATGTAGCCATTGTTAGCCAGAACCGCATAGCCAAAGGCATGGTCGAGCAAGCGCACCTCAGCCGAGCCCAGGGCCAGGCTGAGCCCGTAGTGATCCGCAGTGAGCGTCGTGATCCCCATGCGCCTGGCCATCTGCACGGCGCTGCGGACCCCGATCATGTCGAGCATTTTCACCGCAGGGATGTTGTAGGAGCATGCCAGCGCCTGGCGCATGCGCACCGCTCCGTGGTACTTGCCATCTATGTTCACCGGGGAGTAGGGCTGGTTGGGCGGGTCGGGGAAAGTGGTGGGTATGTCCATGAACATGGTGGCCGCGGTGTAGCCCTGCTCCAGCGCCGCCAGATACACGTAGGGCTTGAAGGAGGAGCCGGGCTGCCTGGGGGCCAGCGCCATGTTCACCTGCCCATCGATTTCCTCGTTGTAGTAGTCGACGCTGCCCACCATGGCGAGGATCTCGCCTGTCTGCGGCCGCAGCACCACGACGGCGGCGTTGGTGGCGTCGTTCGGCACCCCGTACTCGGCTATCCACTGCGCGGCCACTTGCTGGGCGTAATCCTGGATCTGCATGTCGAGCGTGGTGTAGACGCGAAAGCCGCGCCGGTACATGAGCTCGCCGTACTTGCGCTCCAGAAGATCGCGCACGTAAATGGCAAAGTGCGGGGCCCGCAGCTGATATCGCTCCGTCGGCGGGCGCACGGTGAGCTCCTCTTGTTTGGCGGCGTAAGCTTCCTCCGGGCTGATGTAGCCCTGCCGCACCATGGCGTCCAGGACGATCTCCTGGCGACGTTTGGCGAGCTCCGGGTTGTCGATCGGGTTCATTGCGGGGTACTGCGGGATGTGCGCAAGCATCGCCGCCTCAGCGAGCGAGAGCTCCCAGACATGCTTGCCGAAGTACACCTGCGCCGCCGCTTCCACCCCGTAGGCGTGGTTGCCGAAGAAGGTGCTGTTCAGGTACCACTCCAGTATGCGGTCCTTGCCCTCCTTGCCGGGGTAGCGGCGCGAGATCTCGATCGCCAGAATGGCTTCCTTGATCTTGCGCGTGTAGGAGCGCTCATAGCGCTCCTCCGCCGGGATGAGCACGTTCTTCACAAGCTGCATGGTGAGGGTGCTTGCGCCTTGGATCTGCTCCCCCCGCAGGTTGGCCAGAAGCGCCCGGCCAATGCCCTCGATATCGATGCCGGGGTTGGAGTAAAAGTTCTTGTCCTCAATGGCGATCGTGGCCTGCTGCAGATAGAGAGGGATCTGGCTGAGCGGCACATAGGTGCGGTCCCCATGCGGCGGCAGCACCTCGTAAAGGAGATACTGGCCAGTCCGATCGTAGATCTTGACTGTCTTCAGCTCCTCCTGGACAACCTCGATGGCGCTGGGGTCTGGCAGGTCGCGCGCGAAGTAGGCGTAGACGGCAAGCACAGAGCCCAGTGCCGCCCCGATGGCCACCAGGATGGAGACGAAAAGGAGGACCACACTGCCTGTAGCCAGGCCCGCTGCCAGGCCTGCAAAGAGCCCCAGGCGCCCCGGCCGACGCGGCCGGCGGCGCCGCCGCATGAGGTAGACCTTGAGGTCGCGGTGCATAAGCTCGCCTCGCAAGATAGGGTGGCCGTGGGCTTGGGGCAGGCGCCGCGTTCAAGGAGCGGCAAGCCGCTCCAGGACAAGGAAGTGCGAGAGCCCAAAAAGCTGAAGGGGCGTTCGCTCAGCCAGGTACGCGAGCGAGCGCACAGCCCCCGCCACCCGCGGCCATCGTCTCCATATCTTGTCATAGCCGGGGTAGATGCGCACATGGTGGACGATGCGGCAGCAAAGGCCCTGGCAGAGCCGCCTCAAGGAGGCGCCGGTGTAGGAGCGCACGTGGGGGCAAAGCCGACGCCGCAGCGGGGCCGGAAGGTAGGGCACGAAGGGGATGTTGCCAAAAACGTAGCGCCGCCCAAGGTAGATGCCGTGCGTCTCGAACGGGTAGAGGCGGTTGGGGACAAAGATGAAAAGGCGCCCCCCGGGCCTCGTCACGCGCAGGGCTTCTTGCAGAGCCAACCTGTCGCAGGTAAAGTGCTCCAGGACCTCGTGCAGCAGCACAGTGCCAAAGGTGGCATCCGGAAAGGGCAGCTGCTCCGCGAGGGCGCAGGCCACCGGGAGCCCGTCGCGCGCAGCCGCCCGCAGGTGCGACATCTCCACGTCGATGCCGAAGGCGCGCAGGGCTTCCTCCCGGAAGCGCTGCATGTAGACACCGACGCCGCAGCCAATATCAAGCACTGGTTCTGGGTTTGCTGGCAGGAAGGGCACCAGCATCTGGAAGCGCCTCTCCTGGCCAAACCGCCAGACAAAGCTTGGTCGGCCGCGCTCAGGTGCTGCTCTCATCTTCCCTGCTGCCCTGCGCCGGGCCGGCTGCCGCTGCAAGCAGGCTGTGGCTGCCGTACGGCCCATCCGCCTCGGCGCTCACGACGCCGCGCGCCACAAGCGCATCCATAAGGCGCGCAGCGCGGTTGTAGCCGATGCGCAGGTGCCGCTGCAAGAGGGTGGTGGAGGCGCGGCCCTCCCGCTGCGCAAGCGCAATGGCCTCCGCAAGGAGAGGGTCCTCGGCCTGGCCGCTGCCCTTGTGCTCCCAGAGCTCCCCCTGCACATGGGCGGAGGCAGGGCCCTCGCCTGCCGCTGCCAGCCAGTACTGCACCAGGGCGGCGATCTCCTCATCGGAAACGTAGCAGCCCTGAGCGCGGACGAGGCGGCCGCCGGTGGGCGGCATGTAGAGCATATCCCCGCGCCCCAGAAGCCTCTCGGCACCAGGAGAATCGATAATGACGCGCGAATCCACCTGCGAGGAGACGGCGAAGGCGATCCGCGCCGGAAAGTTTGCCTTTATGAGCCCGGTGACGACATCCACGGAGGGCCGCTGGGTGGCGACAACAAGGTGAATGCCGGTGGCGCGGGCCATCTGGGCCAGGCGGCAAAGCGCCTTTTCCACTTCGTAAGGCGAGCGCATCATGAGATCCGCAAGCTCATCGATGACGATGACGATGCGCGGCAGCTCCTCGCCACCCTCCTTCTTGACGCGGGCGTTATAGCCGCGCAGGTCCCGCGCACCAGCCTCAGCGATGCGCGCGTAACGCCGGTCCATCTCCCGCGTGGCCCATTGCAGGGCGGCGACGGCGCGATCGGCCTCGCAGACGACCGTGCCAATGAGGTGCGGCAGCCCCCTGTAGGCGCCAAGCTCGACGCGCTTTGGGTCGATGAGGATAAGGCGCAACTGCTCGGGGGTATTGCGCAGGAGAAGGCAGGCGATGATGCTGTTGATGCACACGGATTTGCCAGAGCCAGTGGCGCCAGCCATGAGCAGGTGCGGCATCCGCGCTAGATCCGCCACCAGCGGGCGCCCCGCGATATCCCTGCCGAGGGCCAGGGCAAGAGGAGAGCTCAGCCGCTGGAACTCCCCGCTCAGGAAGACGCTCCCGAGCGGGACAACTTGCGCCTGCGGGTTCGGCACTTCGATCCCGATCAGGCTGCGGCCCGGGATCGGCGCCTGGATGCGCACCGGGGCGGCCGAAAGGGCCAGCGCAAGGTCGTCGGCAAGGGTGGCCACCTTGTGCACCCGCACGCGCAGGCGCCTGAGCGTGCCATCGGGGCTGCGCTTCTCCAGCCAGCCCGGTCGCACCGCAAAGAGGGTGACGGCAGGGCCTTGCTGGGCCTCCACCACTTCTGCAGGGACACCAAGGCTTGCCAGGGTCTCCTCGATGATGCGGGCGCGCTCTTGGACAAGGTTGTTCTGGCTTACCTCCTCAGCCTCTAGCCGCAGTATCGCCCGCGGATCCGGCAGCTTCCAGCCACCGGAAGAGCTGGCTTGCGCGCCGGCTTCAGCTGCAGCCTCGGCCTGCGGCTCTCCCGGCCCTTTGTCCCTTCCCTTTGCCTCTGGCGCGGCGCAGGGCGACGCCTGAGCCTCGGCGCTCGCAGGCGCAACCGCGCAGGAGGCCGGCGCTGGCTCCTGTGGCCTCGGCTCAGAGGGGGCTGGTGGCGCCAGCTCCATTCTGAGAGCCTGGCGAGCCTGAGTTGGTGCCGAAAGCGCGCGCCGAGCCGGCACCCTCGGGCGCTTTGCCGGCACTGCGCGGGGCTGGAGCCGCGGCAGCCGGGCGCGGGCGAGCGCGAAGACCTCAGCCGGGCTGCGCCGGAAGGTAAGCAGCAGGGCCCCGAAAAGCCCAGTGCCGAGCACGAGAGCGGCTCCTGGCCGGCCCAGGGCCGCCCCGAGCGGGGCCGCGAGCGACCAGCCAAGCAGCCCCCCGCCGTAGCCGCCGACAGCAAGGACTGCCGGGTTGGGCAGGCGCAGGGCCAGGTGTGTGAGGGCAAGCGCCATCCAGGTGGCGAGGAGAGCGCCGCCCGCTTGCGCCGCGCGCAGCGGCAGGCGCTCCCGCAGGCGGCTGCTGCTTAGCGCAAGGAGGAGAGGCGGCACAAGGTAGGCGGCCCAGCCGCACAGGGCGCACAGGGCGCGCGCCAGGGGCTGCAGGGGCCGCAAGCCCGGGGCGAAAAGCGCCAGCCCAAGAAGGGCCCCGGCCGCAAAAGCCAGGGCCCTAGCCCAGCGCACGCAGGAGAGGCGCGCCGCAACCCAGCCCCGGATGGCAGCAAGCTGCCTCTGCAGGCGTTTGCCGCGGCTCCCCTTCTTCCTGCGCTTTCTCCCCTTGGGCATGTGGCTCTTTACCTGGGCGGTTCCGCGGCAATGGGCCGCAATTCCCGTGCCAGCTCCCTCACAACGAGACCTCATGGCCGCAGGCCGCAGCGCGCCGAATGCCATCGAGGACGCGCATCACCTGGAGGGCTTCCGCCCCGGAGGAAATCAGCTCCTTCTCGGGGTTGCGGATGCACTCGATGAAGTGCTGTTGCGGGCTCACCTGCTCCGTCTCCGGCAGCTCGATGGCCGTGTTCTCCAGGATGCCCCCGTTGTCGCGGAAGAGCGTGGGCGGGTTCACCTGCAGCCCAGCCTTGGTGCCGCAGACGCGCACGTTCCACTCTGGCGCCTGGTTTGCAGCCCAGGAGACATCGAAGAACGCCACGGCGCCGCTCCCGAACCGCACGAAGGCCGAGGCAAGTTCGTCCACATCGAATTTGACGCCCATGCGCGCTGCATCCGCCTCGTAGAGCTTGCGGAAGGTGCTGGCGGAAACGGCCACCGGCTCCGGCTGCCCCATGAGCCACCACATGAGGTCAAAGGTGTGCACGCCAATGTCCATGAGTGCACCACCGCCCGCCTTCTCGCTATCGAGGAACCATGGTCCGCGCCCCATGATTCCCGTAGGCGGGAAGTGCACCGTGGGGACCATGCGGCGGCGGATCATCGAGGCGCGGCCGTAGTAGACCTCCCCCAGGATGCCCTGGCGCACCAGCCGCCCGAGGGCAAATGCCTCCCCGCGGAAGCGCATGTTCATGTGGACCATGAGCCGCTTGCCGGTGGCCTTGGCCTTCTCGACCATGGCCTGGGCATCGGCAAGCGTCGTGGCCATGGGCTTCTCGCACAGGACGTGGATGCCCGCCTCCAGCGCTGCTATTGTCATGGGCGCGTGCAGGTAGTTCGGCACCGCAATCGAGACGGCGTCGATCACCCCGGCATCGAACATCTGTCGATAATCGGCAAAGACGTGCGGTGCGCCGTACTTTTGCGCAAACTGCCGGGCTTCCTCTTCGTTGATGTCACAGATGGCATTGATGACGACGCCTGGCACCTTGCTGTAGGCTTCCATGTGCAGCCTGCCCATCCCAGTGCCGATAACGCCGACGCGCACAGTTTGCTCTGCCATAGGGTACCTCCCAAGCGGCAAAGTTCGCAGCGGGCATTATAGCTCCTTGCAGCCGCCGGATCCATCGGCGCCCGGTTGATGCGGCTTGGCGCGACCGGTATGATTGGCGCTGGGCAAGGGTGCTTCCGGCTTGGCCGGGAGCGATGGAACAGGGGGGTGGCGAATGCTGCTTGGCTACGAGCAAAGGGCGATTTACCGCGGCGAGCCGGCCGAGCGCGTGCTTTGCCTGGTGGGGGATCTCGATGGTGACGGTCAGGAGGAGATCGTTATAGGCTCGCGGCTGCCGCAAGCGAACATCCTCTGGCTGGGTCGCTCTGCAGCTGGCGAATGGCTGCCGCACATCCTGGACGATACTCTCTACACCCTTGAGGCCGGTGGCTTCCTCGCGGATCTGGATGGGGATGGAGATCTGGACCTTGTGGCCGGCGAGGATTGGTCCGGGCGTTGCCTATACTGGTGGGAACGGACGGATTACCCGACCCTGCGTTGGCCCAGGCGGCTCATCTTCCAGATGCCGGCAACCGGTTCCCACGACCAGCTCGTCGCGGACCTCGATGGCGATGGGTGGCCGGAGCTGTACTTCTGGAACCAGAGGGCGGAGACGCTCTTCTGGGCCCGGGTGCCCGACGACCCGCGCCAAAGCCCTTGGCCCGACGTTGCGCCCCTGGCGACCGGCGTGCGCGAGGAGGGCCTGGCGGCCGCAGATGTCGATGGCGATGGGCGACTGGAGCTGGTTGCCGGAGAGTCCTGGTACAGGCGCACGGCCACAGGCTGGGAACGGCACGAATACGCGCAGGGCTTCGTCTCGCCGCGGCTTGCGCTCGCCGATCTCGACGGTGATGGGGCGTTGGAGATTGCCATCTCCGAGGGCGATGCGAGCTTGAGGGGCAGGCAGTATGGCCGCCTGGCCGTGTTCCACCGCCCGCGGCTGCCCGAGGCTCCCTGGGAGGCCGAGATCCTGCACGAAAGGCTGCTCGACCCGCATTCGCTGTTTGCGGCTGATCTTGATGGCGATGGGAAGCCGGAGCTTTTCGTAGGCGAGGAGGGCATGCCCGACGGCAACGACCCTCACCCGCCCGCGCAGCGCATCTACAAATGGCAGGGCGGCCAGCCGGTGGAGCACATTGTCGCTGTGGGGGTGAGCTCTCACGAGGCCAAGCCGATCCGCCTGCAAGAGGGGATGGGGGTGGTTCTCAAGCCCTATCGAAACCTGCGCAGCCAGTACCCGCGGCCACCCGAGAGCGACACGATCCAGCTGCTCGTGCCGCGCAGGCGTGGCTGAGAGGCCGCCAGTGGGCCAAGGGGCCGTGGAGCATGCTGGCTCGGCGGCGCCCCGGCGGTTTGCGCTGGCATGGAGCAGCTGGGCGAGCTCCTTTGCGGCGTTCCTTGGCCTCATCTTCCTTGCAGACCTGCAGTCGGGGCCGGCGCGCTCGCTCCTGCCCGTCTACTGCGAGGAGGTGTTGCAGCAGGCGCCGCGCTTTTCCGCTGCGCTTGTCTCCGCGCAGCTTGTCTGCGGCGCTGTTGCTGCCGTGGCTGCCGGGCGGCTGAGCAGGCACCTCTCGCAGCGGCAGCTTCTTCTTTTGGGGCTTGCCGGCGGGCCTCTCGCCGGGCTTGCCTTTCAGGTGAAGGCCGGCTGGGCGCTTGCCGCCATCTGGAGCCTGTATGGGCTGGTGCGAGGGCTTTACACCGTCGCCTACCAGCTGTTCCTGCTGCGGCTCGTGCCGGCCCGGCACGTGGCGCTGGGTGCGGCTCTTGGCGCCACAGGGCTAACCCTGGGCGGAGCGCTGGGCAATGGCGTCGCCGCCTGGGCCCTGCAGCGCTCTGGCTTTGCTGGCCTGGGGCAGCTGATGACGGCTGCGGCGGTGGCGGTTTTCGCGCTCGGGGTTGTCCTTCTGCCAAAGGGGAGCGCCGGCGAGGCGGAGGCACGGGTCGCTGCAAGGGGCGTGCGCCGGAGAGCTGCGCTGCCTGGCAGAGCCGCGGCGCTGATACTCACCGTGCGCTTCCTGCCGACTTGTTACTGGGGCGTGGCGACGCTTCTTTTGCCGCTGCTTCTCTACCGCGCCACCGGCGCCGCATCCACAGCGGCGCTTTACGGCACGGTTTCTCTGGTGTTCTCGGCATTTTGCCAGCTCCTGGCCGGCCGGGCGCTCGACAGCCTTGGCGTGAGGCGCCTGGTGCCGGCCTTTGTGGCCCTGATCGTGCTCTCCTCGCTCGGCACGGCGGCTGCGCTGACACGGCCGGCAGCACTCTTTGCTGCTGGCGTGCTGGGCGCGGCTGCAGCCTGGTCCCTTTCCTGCGCCATCCCCAAGCTCGTGAGCCGCGCCATCCCGGCCGAGGAGCAGGGCCACGTGCTGGGGCTTGCCCACTTTGCCTGGAACGTGGCCATGCTGCTGGGCACGCAGCTGGCTGGTGCGCTGGTGGAGAGGGAGCCGGGCCTGCCCTTCCTGCTCGTTGGGGTTGCCAACGTCGCGGCAATCTGGGCCGCTGTGGCATTGGGCAGGGGCCTCAGGCGCTAAGGTGCCCTAGCGGAGGCAATGCTTCTTGCTCTGGGCAAGGGCCGCCTCGGCCGCGGCCACAATATCGGCCACGGACATGCCCCAGCGATCCAGGAGGGCCTCGTAGGGCCCGCTCTCTGCAAACGTGTCCCGGATGCCCACGCGGCGGATCGGCAGGGGATTCTCCTGCCCAAGGAGCTCCGCCACAGCGCTCCCCAGCCCGCCGATGATGTTGTGCTCCTCAATGGTGACGACGGCTGAGCACCTGCTTGCTGCGTTCAGGATGAGCTCCTCATCCAGGGGCTTGAGCGTCGGCATGTTGAGCACTGCCGCCGAGATGCCCTTGCTCTCCAGTTCCTGCGCCGCCTGCAGGCAGCGGCTGAGGAGGACGCCGCAGTTTATGAGGACGACATCGCTCCCCTCTCGCAGGAGCTGCCCGCGGCCAATCTGCAGCGCCTGGCCGGGCGGTGTGGCCGAGGGCACGGCAGCGCGGCTCAGGCGCAGGTAGACGGGCCCTTCCCACTCCGCCACGGCGGGGATGGCGGCAACCGCCTGCTCAGCATCCGCCGGGACGACGACGGCCATGTTCGGCAGGGAGCGCATGAGGGCAAGATCGCAGATGGCATGATGCGTGGGGCCGTCATAGCTATCCGAGAGGCCGCCGTAAGCGCCGATGAGCTTGACGTTGGTGCGCGCGTAGGCCACGCAGGTGCGCACGGATTCGGCCGCCCTGAGGGAAAGGAGGAAGGCAAACGTGTGCGCAAAGGGGATGAACCCGGCGAGCGCAAGCCCTGCCGCCACATCCACCATGGCAGCCTCGGTGATGCCGACGTTGAAGAAGCGCTGTGGGAAGCGCTGAGCGAAGTGCCGGCTCCTTGTGGAGGCGGAGACGTCGGCATCGAGCACGACGACGCGCTCGTTTTGCGCGCCGTAGTCCGCAAGGGCCCGGCCGTAGGCCTCCCGCATCTCAACCATGGCCAAGCTCCTCCAGCGCGCAGGCCAGCTCTTGCGGCGTGGGCGCGCGGCCATGCCAGGCCGCCTGCCCCTCCATGAAGCTGCACCCCTTGCCCTTGATCGTGTGCGCGATGATCACAGCCGGCCGCTCGTGGATGTTGGCCGCAAGGTCGAGCGCATCCAGAAGCTCCCGGATGTTGTGGCCATCGACCTCCTGCACCGCCCAGCCGAAGGAGCGCCATTTCTCAGCAAGCGGCTCGATGGGCAAGATCTCGTGCACCGGCCCATCCAGCTGCACACCGTTGTTGTCCACGATCGCCACGAGGTTGCTCAGGCGGTACTTGGCGGCGATGAGCGCCGCCTCCCAGACGAGGCCGGCCTGCAGTTCGCCATCGCCAAGCAGCACATACGTCCGGTACCGTGCCCCGGAGAGCCGTGCCGCAAGTGCCAGCCCGGTGCCAACGGGCAGCCCGTGCCCGAGGGAGCCAGAGGTCATCTCCACGCCGGGCACCTTGAGCCGATCGGGGTGGCCCTGCAGCCGGGAACCGAGCTGCCGCAATGTCCAGAGCTCCTCGAGCGGGAAGAAGCCGCGCAGCGCGAGCGCAGCATAGAGGAGCGGCGCGGCATGGCCCTTGGAGAGGATGAAGCGATCGCGTTCCGGCCAGTTTGGCTCTCTGGGATCGAGCCGGAGGTGATGGAAGTAGAGTGCGGCCAGGATCTCCGCGGCGGAAAGGCACCCGCCCGGGTGGCCGGAACCCGCCCGCGAGATGGCCTCAAGGGCGAGGCACCGCAGCCGGCGCGCCTGCTCAGCAAGTTCCAGGAGAAGCGATTCCGGGTGCAAGGAGCCCTCCTTCACGCCGCGATTCTACCGGCCCATCTCGACCAGCGCAATTGCCCTTTGCGCGCCCGAAACGCAGCTGGGGCCTCGCGACCCGCAAGTAAGGCGGCTCTCTTGGGGAGCGGCGGCCTCTAAAGTTTTCGCCCAAGGTGCCGATTATAGAACGCGAAGCGCTTGGCTTGGGCTTATCGAGGGCAGAGGCGTACCATGCGGCACGCGCGAAGAAGAAGAGCGCCGCGAGGGGCCGATTGGCCACGGGTCGCGGGCGGAAAGGCCGCTTGAGCTGAGGGCTTCTTGTTATGAGCGCGCCGTCGCAACCCGGCCCTTTCCGCGAGATCGGGAGTACGCGCATTCCGACCCTGTTTGGTCTGAGTCTATGCCGACGGGAAGGCTTTTTGTTGCCAGCACCCACCGTGCACGCTGCCTGGCAAAGCCCTGCACCCGCGTTTTGAGTTGCGGCCGGGGCAGCGGCCCAACTTCACCAGCTCTGGAGCCCTGAGAAGCATGCTGCGACGCCTTCCTCCCATGAAACCTATCGCTGTCCTGTTGTATCTGGGCCCGCTTTTGTGTGCTTTGTCCCTCTTGTTGCCTATAGCCTCGGCACTGGCCGCCGGCGGCACGCCGCCCCTTGCCACGGTCACCCCTGCTCCAGAGGAGCCCTTGCCGGCCGTTGTGCGCTCCAGCGAAACCCTGCAGGCACAGGAGGTGGCTCACGGCTGGAGGCCCATTGGGCCCTACGGCGGCCACGTGCGCGAGATTTGCGCCGCCGCTGGCAAGCTCTACGTTCTGGCCGGCCCTGAACCGAGCCTGGTCTGGGTGCGGCAGGGCGAGCGCTGGCAGCCCACTGGGCTGTACGCCGAACGCATCGCCTGCGCGCCAAACGGGGCGGTGCTCGCCTCGCGCTACGGCGCTCTCTACCGCAGCGCCGATGGCGGCGCGACGTGGGTGCGCGTTCACCAGTCCGAGGGAGCGATCACCACCATCTCTTTCGATGTGGCCGATGGCAGTTGGGCCCTCGCCGCCGGCCAGCGCCTGGTGGACGGGGAGTGGAAAGGGTTCGTCCTGGCCTCGCGCGATGGCGGCAACACCTGGGCCGAAGCGCCGGGGCCGCGGCTGTACAAGATAGTGGCCGGCGGCGGGCGCGCCTACGCCATCAGCTGGGAGTGGGATGCCCTCATGCTCTCAAGCGACGGCCTCTCCTGGCAGCAGGTCGAGCTGCCTGAGCCAAACCCGGCTGACGTCACCATCTCGCAAGAGGGCGAGCGTGTCTTTGCCGCAGCAGGCGGGCGGCTCTTCGTTTCGGAAGACGCGGGCTCCTCCTGGCAGGAAATAGCGCGCAACACAGCTAGGGGGAACGCCTACATGCGCAGGCTGCTCCTTGCCGGCGGGGGTGATCTCTTTGCCATTGGGGGTTTCTGGAGCCAGGTGGACGGCGTGTGGGAGTGGCAAGAGTCTTTGCTCAGGCTGGCAGAAGGCAGATGGCAGGAGTTGCCCATGCCCGCGCCGGCGGAGTCCTTGACCGGGCTCGCCGTCGCCGATGGGGCCCTCTGGGCCGGCTCCGCCACGCACGGCGTCCTGCGCTCAGCCGACCGCGGCGCAACCTGGCAGGAAGGCAACCTTGGCCTGAGGGCGATCGTATACGCAGAGCTTGTCGCTCACGGTGGCGAGCTCTACCTGGCAACTCTTTCCGGCCTTTACGCCGGCCTTCCCGAGACTGATAGCTGGCGGCGGGTCTCCACACCCCTCGACGGGGAGCAGCTCGTGAGCGCTGCCTCCGACGGGCAGAGCCTCTACATCGCCAGCCGCTGTGCCCTGGCGCGGCTCGAGCCCTCCGGCCAGTGGCAGCTCGTGCTTGAAAGTACGCCCTGCCAGGACATCGCGCGCTTGCGCATTGGCAATGGCGCCCTGTACCTCCTGCGCGGCAGCAAGGACCTCTTGCGTTCCAGCGACGGCGGCAAGACCTGGCCGGCGCTGCCACCGCTGCCGGAAGGCGCAAGCGCGAGGGACATCGCCGTCCATGGTGGCCAGCTTTACCTGGGCACGGATAAAGGGCTCTACCGGTGGGTCAACTCCAGCTGGCAGGAGCTGCCGAGCTTGCCGGAAAAGGGGGTTACCGCCTTGCTCTCTGCCGAAGGCCTGCTGTGGGCGGCAACGGAAGCCTCCCCACCGTACAGTGGCAGAGGGCTTTTCCTCTCCGCCGATGGCGGCGCCTCGTGGTCCGCCGCGGACT
>JAPWUW010000370.1 GCA_028275325.1 Anaerolineae bacterium
CAAAAGCGGCAAATGCAGAGGCCTGGGGCAGCGCAACCGAGCGAGGCATCTGCTATAATTGGCCATGTGCTCTCTACAGCGGAATCCATTCAGCCCATCCTGATAGAGCGCGAGCAAGAGCTCCAGGAGCTCCTCCCTGAGCTTCTCTTGCAGCCGGTAGTGGCGCTGGACACCGAATCCTGCTCGGGCTACCGCTACTGGGACCGCGTCTGCCTCCTGCAGTTATCCGTGCCGGGGCGGGATTACGTTGTGGATGCCCTGGCCCTGGATCCCCGTCCGCTTGGGGCGCTCTTTGCCGCCCCGCACGTGCAGAAGGTGCTGCATGCTGCCGACCAGGATATCGCCGCCTTGCGGCGGGATTATGGCTTTGCCTTCGCCAACGTCTTCGACACGATGGTCGCGGCGAGGCTTCTTGGCCACCGCCGCTGCGGCCTGGCAGCGCTCCTGGAGTGCACGTTCGGCATCAAGCTGGAAAAACGCTTTCAGCGCAGCGATTGGAGCAAGCGGCCCCTGCCTCAGGAGTGGCTCCGGTACGCTGCCGCCGACAGTCACTACCTCTTGCCCCTGCGCGCTGCGCTTCTTGCCCGCCTGGAGCGCTGCGGGCGCCTGCGTCAGGCTGAGAGGCTTTTCGCGCGGGCGTGTGCGGCGCAGCCCCACCCCCACCGCTTTGACCCCGAGGGCTACCGCCGACTGCCCGGCGCCGCGCAGCTGGATCCAGGCCAGCTTGCCGTGCTGCGCGAGCTGTATGCCTGGCGAGAAGGGCTCGCCCGAGAGCTCGACCTTGCGCCCTATCGTGTGGCGCGCACCGAGTTCCTCCTGCGCTTGGCGAGGCTGCAGCCGCTCACCCCGCAGGCAGTCCGCCTGCTGCTCCCGCGTCGGGATGGGTTGCTGCGCGCTCATGCCCCGGCGCTTGCCGCGGCCGTCCAGCGCGGGCTGGAGGTCGGCGCCAGCAGGAGAAGCTCGTGACGCTTGAGCAGCTTCTCGCGAAGCTCCGGTACGACCCCTCCTTTATGGCCAACGTCACGGCCTGGCAGATCTTTCCGGCCCGAGAGGGAAGCTATGCTCCCTTCCCGGAGGGGGTTGACGGGCGGCTCGTTGCCGCCCTGCAACGGCGGGGCATAACGAGGCTCTACTCCCACCAGGCGGAGGCGCTGGAGGCCGTCTGGCGCGGCGAGAACGTCGTCATCGTCACGCCGACGGCCTCAGGCAAGACGCTTTGCTACAACCTGCCGGTGCTGAACCGCCTCCTGCAGGATCCGCTCGCCCGGGCACTCTACCTTTTCCCGACAAAGGCGCTCTCGCAGGATCAACTGGCTGAACTGCATGAGCTCATCGGCGCCACAGGGGCGAGCCTGCGCACCTTCACCTACGATGGGGATACGCCCGGGGAGGTGCGCCGCCGCGTGCGCGAGGCGGGGCACATAGTCGTGACCAACCCGGATATGCTGCACACGGGCATCCTGCCGCACCATACCAAGTGGGTGAGCCTCTTCGAGAACCTGCGCTACGTCGTCATCGACGAGATCCATACGTATCGCGGCGTCTTTGGCAGCCACGTGACGAACGTCCTGCGGCGGCTCAAGCGGCTGTGCGAGTTCTACGGCAGCAAGCCGCAGTTCATCTGCTGCTCGGCCACCATCGCCAATCCGCAGCAGCTTGCCGAGCGGCTCGTTGAGGCGCCGGTGACGCTCGTGCACCGCAACGGCGCCCCTGCAGGAGAAAAGCACTTCATCCTCTACAACCCTCCTGTCATCAACCGGGAGCTCGGCATCCGCCGCTCGGCCGTGCTGGAGGCACGCCGCATTGCCGGCATGTTCATCGCGAGCGACGTGCAGACGATCGTCTTTGCGCGCTCTCGCCTGCTCACTGAAGTGCTCCTCACTTACCTGCGGGATTTTGCCGTCTCTCAGGGCAAGCCCCCCGAATCCGTGCGCGGGTACCGCGGCGGTTATCTGCCCCTGCAGCGGCGGGAAATCGAGCGCGGCCTGCGCGAGGGCACGGTCCGCGCTGTGGTGGCGACGAACGCTCTGGAGCTAGGGATAGATATCGGCCAGCTTTCCGCTTGCGTCATGACGGGCTACCCCGGCACGATCGCCAGCGCCCTGCAGCAGGCCGGGCGCGCTGGCCGCAAGCAGGATCTCTCGGTTGCGGTCATGGTGGCAAGCTCCAGCGCTCTCGATCAGTACGTCGTCTTGCATCCACAGTACTTCTTCGGCCGCACGCCCGAGGAAGCGCTCATCAACCCGGATAACCTCCTGATTGCCGCAAGCCACGTGCGCTGCGCGGCCTTTGAGCTGCCCTTCCAGGAGGGGGAGGAGTTCGGCCGCTTCAACGGGCTGGCGCAGCTCCTGGAATTCCTGGAGCGCGAGGGAGTCCTGCATCGCTCCGGCCAGGCCTGGTACTGGATGAGCGAGGAATACCCGGCCAACGAGATCTCCCTGCGCACAACGGCGGCGAGCAACTTCGTCGTCGTCGATACGACTGCCGAGCCACGCGTCATTGGCGAGGTCGATGCCTTCAGCGCCCCGATGCTCATCCACGAGGGGGCGATCTACATCCACGAGGCCCAGCAATACCACGTCGACCGGCTCGATTGGCAGGAGAAGAAGGCCTACGTGCATGCCGTCGAGGTCGACTACTACACAGACGCCGACCTGGCCGTGAACGTGCGCGTCATCGACGTCTTCGCACAAGAGGATCGTGGCCGCACCAGGGCGGGCCACGGGGAAGTGCTTGTGAGCGCTGTGGCCACCGTGTACAAGAAGATCAAGCTCTACACGCACGAGAACGTCGGCTACGGGGAGATTCACCTGCCGGAGCAGGAGATGCACACCGCCGCCTTCTGGTTCTCCTTGCCGGAGGAAATCATCCAAGGGCTCGTGCAGGCAGAGCTCTGGCAGCTGCCGGTGCGCGATTACGGCCCTGGCTGGAAGGAACAAAGGCGCAAAGCCCGAGAAAGGGATGGCTTTCGCTGCCGGCAGTGCGGCGCCCCGGAAGGGCCTGGCCGCGAACACG
>JAPWUW010000420.1 GCA_028275325.1 Anaerolineae bacterium
ATCTGTTCAACATGACTTTCGAAGATTCCCTACTTCGTTCAAGGAGGTAAATATGAATGAGGTCACCCTGAAAGACCTGCTCCGCGTGCTGGAGCAGCTGGATAAACAAATGCAGAAGCAGAAAGCCATGGCCCCCACCAGCTCGTTGCTGTACGGGGAGGGGATGTGGGCCTGCTCTACCGAGGCGGACATTGTCAGCGCAATGGTGGTCGACGATGCCCTGGAGGCCTGGTTCCCCTGGCTGTCCACCACGGTTGACCCCCAGCCGACCAAGATTCTTAGCTGGGTTGGCCCAGAGGGCACTTCTACCGGTTCTCCCGTTTGGGATCGGACGGGCGAGTGTGGTGATTGTGTGCAGACCGAGTGGGGTAAGTGCGAACTTTTGTTCTACCTGGGTGAGGCTTGCGGCAAGAGCGCCCCTATCAAGCTTACCCAGATTGGTCTGCAGTCCTTCCCGGGCCAGCCGCGCTACTACATCCGTGGCCCGCTGGCCGGTCAGCCGATCACCAATGAGCTGGATTGGCAGGTCAGCCTGGCCGCCAACGTGATGGCGATGAACCTGCGCCGCCAAATCGTTGTCGGCAACCGCTCGAGTGTCCCTACCCAGTTCAACGGCCTGCAGGTGCTGATCAATCAGCCCGTCTATGACGCCCGCACCGGTGCTAGGTGCATGGAGTCTGAGCCAATCATCTATGATTGGGACAGCGGGGCTGTTGACCAGAACATCTGCAAGGTAATTGAAGCTATTGTGCGGCGTATCCGCACGCGGGCCCAGTTCCTGGGCGGCGTTGACAGCGCCGCCGGTGATATGGTGTTGGTGATGACGCCGACCATGCGCGACGCCCTGCTGGATTGGGCGGCCTGCGGCTGCACGCCGTGCCAGTCCACCTCCAGCGTACTACATGGTCGATGCCCTGCAGCGCCGCGAGGAGCGTGCGCGACTGGCCGGCGGCCTGTATGGCATGGGCCAGTTCGAGGTCGACGGTGTGCCGGTGCCCATCATCACCACCACCTGGATTCCGGAAACGGAGAGCACCGTCAACGGCACAAAGGTGTTCTGCTCCGACATCTTTGTGCTCACGCGCAAGGTTGGCGCTGGCCCCGTCTTCTTCGGCCAGTATCAGGACTTCGCCGCGACGCTGGCCGGGGTGGACATCCAGCAGTACGGCCGGGCCCGTGTTTCCGACGGCGGGAAGGTGCTGATCTGGGCGCAGAGCGAGAACGACTGCACGTCAGTCAGCACACTGGTGCGCGCTCGCCTGGTGCTCAACGCGCCGTGGCTCCAGGGCCGCATCACCAATGTGTGCGCTCCGTTCACGCTGACGCCGCTCAGTGCTGTGCCCGGTGACGACTACTTCTATGCCGGCCCGACGCCGACCAAGGCGGCTAAGCCCAGCTGATGCTGGTTAGTGCTAAGGGGATGGGGCGACCCGCCCCATCCCCTTAGAGAATAAGACGGGGGAGACAATGGCCGAACTGGTCAAGCTGTACATTACCCCGCCGCAGGGCGTCGGTGGGGTGCCGGAGTTCAATAGAGCGCTCCGAGAGGCCATGATCGGCTATTATGAGATCGTGAACAGCCCGACCGAAGCCGAGATTGTGCACTGCTCCGGGCTGGCTAGCGTGCCCTGCGACCTGTTCACATCCCATGGTGTGCCATCGCCGGGCGAACCGAGCTATGATGCTGTGCACAGGAGCTTGTTGTTAGCGGAGCGCGTGGTGGCTGTGTCGAATTACACGGCCCAGAAGCTGCGCTCTGCTTTTGTCTTCCCTGGTCTTGATGTGCAGGTCATTCACGGCAGCGTCACCCTGCATCAGGTGACGCCGGCAGAGCCGAAGTGGCTGAAAGATGGCGCTCCCCTGGCCCTGTGGTACAAGACCAATTTGGTCGGGGTAAACGCTGATGCGGCGGATAGGTTCGCTGATTTGGCCGTTGCATGCCCTGATGTGCAGTTCGCCTGTGCGGTGTGGCCCAGCTGGCGTAAGAAACCGCAGAACGTGCACGTGACGGGCTGGCTGGACAGGCAGGAGTACTTGAACCTGTTGGCCGCATCCAACGTGTACCTGTGCATGGGGGTGGAGGATTATCCGCTGAGCGTGATTGAAGCAATGGCGCTCGGGGTGCCGACCCTGTTCTATGCTGACAGCGGTACTAGCGAGCTGAACCCGCCGGGGGCGCCGTTCAAGACGCTTGAGGAGGCGGTGCGCGGCCTGTGGCAGTGCTTGAGTCTGCGCCCAAAGCCTGTTAGGCCTAAGTTCCGGCACATGGTGTCCGCCTATCAGGCCCTGTACCATCAAATTTGGCTGGAGAAGCAGAAACAGAAGCCAGCGGCAAGCATTATCATCACCTGCCATAACTTGAAGGACTATATTGCTAGGTCTGTTCAATCTGCCCTGAACCAGACCGTTCCCTGTGAAGTCATCTTGATTGATGATGGTAGCACGGACGGGTCGATCCAGCAGCTGGGCCGAATGATTGAAGATGTGGTGCTGATCCGCAACGATAAGCCTGTTGGCCCAGCCAGAGCGCGCAACCTGGGTGTTGAGCATGCTAGTGCTGATTTCATTGTGCCGTTGGATGGCGATGACTGGATCGAGCCGGACTTTGTGGAGCAGCTGCTGAAAGTCGCTCGAGAGTCGCCCTCTATAGGCGTAGTTGCACCGC
>JAPWUW010000371.1 GCA_028275325.1 Anaerolineae bacterium
CCCCATAGCGTCGTGCACGCTCCAGACGGGCTGCAACTTTGTCCGTGGCCAGGATACCAAGTGCACCTGAGGCAGCGGCAAGCTGCAGGACCAGAAGCCCGATGGGGCCACACCCCACAATCCCCACCCGGTCGCCAACGACCATGCTGGCAAGTCGTATCGCGTGAAGGGCCACACCCAGGGGCTCAAGCATTGCTCCTTCCTCGAAGGAGAGGGAACCAGGCAGGGGGAAGCAACGTTCAGCCTCAACCACGACGTACTCGCAAAGCGCGCCGTGATCTGGTGGCACGCTCATAAAGCGGATGTGGTAGCAGAGGTTTGGGTGCCCTTGCACGCACATTTCGCAGCGGTGGCAGGCGATTGCTGGCTCAACCGCAACAGCTTGGCCCACCTGCAGGCCTGCGACATCCGGTGCTACAGCTGCTACTTCCCCGGCAAACTCATGGCCAGGAATATGGGCAGAGGTGATGACGCTCTCACCAATGCGGCCGTGCAAATAATAGTGCACGTCGGAGCCACAGATGCCTACCGCTCGCACGCGGACAAGCACCTGGCCGGGGCCAGGCTGCGGCACGGCTGTCTCCCGCAGTTCCATTTGCCGAGGAGCTACGATGTACGCTGCTTTCAAGGCTCAACCCCCAGTTGAAGAGTTGCTGGCTGAAAACATCAGCTGCGTGCCGAAATGGTGGTGATCTGAGAGGTTTCCAAGCTCGTCGAATAGGAGCTCGTAGCGGCCCACGACCGCGCAGGAGCCCTCCAAGCTCGGCAGCAGTGCCTCGCTCACAGCGATGTACTCCAAGTGCATGGTGTCCCTAATGCGGCATAGCCGCACTTCCCCTGTCGGTCGGCCGCAGCTAGCCAAGCATGCTTCTATCGCTTCTTGATCTGTTGGAAACGCAACTGGCACTTTAGCTCGCTCCCAGAAGCCGCAAGCAGCCGCGTTTGCCCGCAGGGCGAGATGGTCTATCTTGCAGCTCAGCCTTTCGGTTATGACGTCAGCGAGCCCCACGCCATTAGCGTTACCGTGCGAGGTCTCCGATAGGTCCAGGGCAGCCACGAGGCCGATTCGAGGGCGCTCGGGCTCTGGCTCACCGGGGATGCGCATGCGGCCAATCACTCGTGTGTCCATCCCCGTGCCCGAGATGTCCTTGCCAATGTAATCAACGAGCAACACGTCCGCCTCCGAGAATGGCAGGCGCGGGGCAGACGTTTTCTCCAGCGCGAGCAGGTCCGCCTCCTTGGGCAAGATCTCGTGAGCCTTCATGCCAGCTATCTGCCACACACCGCCAACGGCATTCTCGAGGATGGCAATGCCAGCCAGCACCCGCCCCTGGGCAATGATGGCGGCAGCAGTGGCGGGGATAAGGCGGCGCAGACCGGCGACGCCGAAGCTATGGAGGTACCTTGCTCCCGTCTCCTTGCCGAGGCCGATGGCAAGCATCTTTGCAAGGCCGCTTTCCCATTGGCCAGTGAAATCGGTATGGTGCTTCACCCGGGCCACGACGACAATCCCGGCGGCTTCGGCAGCGTAGCGATCCATGTACACCGCAGTCCCCTCGGCCGTCTCGCCGAGGAAGACAGTCTCCATCGTCGCCCTGACAGGCGCGCCGACGCTCTCTTCCGTGATGCCGAGTGCGGCAAGCAGCGCTTCCTGGCCACTCGCAGTGGCACCACCATGGCTTCCCATTGCTGGCACAAGAAACGGGCGAGCGCCGGCGTGGCGCAGTGCCGAACACACGCCGCGCAGAATCGGCACAATGGCAGCGATGCCGCGGCTGCCAGCCGTGACCGCTACCGGAGCGCCACGTTTCAGCGGCGGGAGCACCCTTGTGAGCTCGGCACAGGCCAAGCCCTCCGGGTCGGCCACTGTGTCGGCCAGCAAAGTCTGCTTTATGAGAAACATGTGCGGGTAGTAAGCCATAAGGTCGCCAGCCACGCGAGCCGATTATAGGGCTAACTTGAGGCCAGTCAAAGGCGCCAAAAAAGAGGCCCTGCACGGCTATGCGCAGGGCCCCAACTCTATCGCTTTGAGGGCTAACTAGCAGACCGCCACCTTCGCTTCGGCCACAAGCTGGGCAAAGGCAGCAGGATCTCGCACGGCAATGTCGCTGAGCACCTTGCGGTCGAGTGCTATGCCTCTTGCGCCTAGCCCATGCATGAATTGGCTGTAAGTGAGGCCATGGCTGCGGGCAGCAGCGTTGATGCGCGCGATCCACAGCCGACGCATGTCACGCTTGCGGGTGCGGCGATCCCGGTAGGCATAAAAGAGGCTCTTGAGCATCGCCTCATTGCTGCGCCGCCACAGCCGGCCCCGAGACCCGTATTGCCCTTTTACGAGCTTTATTATCTTCTTGTGACGCCGGCGCGTCACCGGCCCACCCTTTACCCTTGGCACCCTAATACCTCCTGATTACTGGTTGCATGCAAACGCAATTCATCACTTCAGGTACGGCGCTAGACGCTTTACCTTTCGGATAATAGCGCGCTCAGTCACCACAAACATCTCGTCGAACTGTCGCTTCACTCGAGCGGCCTTCTTGCGCCTCAAGTGGCTCTTCGGCCCTCGAGTGCGCAGTAACTTGCCTGACCCGCTCAGCTTGAACCTCTTAGCAGTTGCCTTGTGCGTCTTTATCTTAGGCATAAACCACTTGCTCCCTCGAACTTACTGTGTCTTTGCTGCCAGCTTATCCGGATATCAGAAAAGCTCAGCGAGCCTTGGACGGTGCAAGCACCAGCGCCATGGTACGGCCATCCAGGCTCGGATGCTGCTCCACCACACCCACATCTTTGAGCTCCTCGGCCAGGCGCATGAGTATCTCGCGCGCGATATCCATGTGGGCGATCTCCCTGCCACGAAAGATGACGCGCAACCTCACTTTATCTCCTCGTTCAAGGAACCTGCGAGCGTCGCGCATCTTGTAGCTCAGGTCGTGCTCGCTTGTCTTTGGCCGGAGGCGGATCTCCTTCACATCGGTCGTTTTCTGCGCCTTGCGTGCTTCTCGCT
>JAPWUW010000372.1 GCA_028275325.1 Anaerolineae bacterium
ACTTCACCGAGTTCGGGCTGGAGACGAAGGCCAAATCCCCCTTCCGGCACACGGCTGTGGCCGAGCTTGCCAACGGCTGGGCCGGCTATGTGCCCACGGAGGAGGCCTTTGCCCACGGCGGCTACGAATGCCGCCTGGCCTACCAGAGCCGCCTCGTCCCCCAGGCCGGCAAGCTCATGTGCCGCACGGGTGTCGGCCTGCTGCACATGCTCGCGCACCTCTAGCGGCCCGGCCGCATAAGGGCGCGGAAGCAAAACCAGGGAGGCAAGGAGATGCATTTGCCGCCAGTGAGGGTTGGGTTTGTCGGCTTTGGCGAGGTGAACACGCCGCGCGAGGTGATCGAGCGCAAGTGCCGCTGGGCGCGCCAGGCGCTGGAGGAGGCGGGGCTACAAGTCCTCTGGACCGACCCGGTGAACGACGAGCTGCACGGGGAGCAGGAGCGGCGCGCCCGGCAGGAGCTTGCGCGCGCCGATTTCGACCTCCTCGTGGCCTGCGTTGCCGGCTGGATCCCCTCCCAGCCGGTGGTGAACGTGCTCTGCGCCTTCGCGCACAAGCCGATCGTCCTCTGGGGGCTCACCGGCTGGCACGAGGGCGGCCGGCTCGTCACCACCGCCGACCAGGCGGGAACAAGCGCCCTGCGCGGCGCCCTGGAGGCGCTGGGCCTGCGCTTTCGGTACGTGTACGAGCCCGCCGATGCGCCGGGCAGCAGCGTGCCGCAGGTTGTCGCCTTTGCCCGCGCCGCCAAGGCGGCCGCAATGCTGCGCGAGGCGCGCGTGGGCATGATGGGCTACCGGGACATGAACCTCTACGCCACGCTTGTGGAGCAGCTCTCGCTGCGGCGCGTCATCGGGCCGGAGGTCGAGGTCTTCGAGACGCTTGAGGTCCTGCAGCTTGCCGAGCGGCAGAGCCAGGAGGCGGTGCAGGAGGTCCTGGATTACATCCGCAAGGAGTGGCATTTCCAGGAGCCGGTGCCCGATAGTGCCCTGGAGAGGGGGGTGCGGCTCTACCTGGGGCTCATGCAGAAGGCCGAGGAGCGCCTCTACAGCGCCATCTCCCTTGTGGACGTCTACGGGGTGAAGAAGCTCCTCCAGTTCCCGCCGGCAATGGTCCTCATGCTGCTCATGGACAGGGGCGGCGTGGCGGCCATTCCGGAAAACGATGGGCTGGGGGCGGTGACGCAGCTGCTGGTGCGCTACCTCACGGGGCAGGCCGGGGCCTACTTCGAGTTCTACGAGTTCTTCACCGACCGGCTGCTGCTGGGCGTGCCCGACTTCGTGCCGGCGGCAGTCGTGGACGGCCCTGTCACAGTGCGGCCGTGTCAGTTCGGGGCACTTGCCGCCGGCGTGCTCAACGTCTCCAGGGTGCGCGCCGGCCGCGCCACCATCTGCCGCCTCAGCTACCGGGAGGGCCGGTACGTGCTGCACGCAGCCACGGGGGAGGCTGTGCCGCCGCGCCCCTGGGCGGAGTGCGGCTGGGCGGAGCCAGCGCCGCAGTTGCCAAGCGTGGAGCTCCTGCTCGAGGCGCCGGTGGAGGCCTTCGCGCAGCAGGTCCTGGGCCAGCACTACATCCTGGCCTACGGGGATATCCGGCCGCAGCTTGCTGAGCTCTGCCGGCTGCTCGGCATCGAGCTCATCTGAGAACACGCATGCAAGGAGGGATCATGAGCGGAACATGGCGCCCGTTTGTCCTCGCCTGGGACGACCAGCTCCCCCTGGACCTGTCGTTCCTCTACGAACACGAGAGGCCCGCTGGCCGACACGGCTTTCTCCAGGTGCGCGCTGACAAGTTCGTCTTCGAGGACGGGACGGAGGCGCGCTTCTGGGGCACCTGCTTCAACAGTGGTGCCAACTTCCCCACGCACGAGCAGAGCGAGATGATCGCCAGGCGGCTGGCCAAGTTCGGCGTCAACATCGTGCGCACGCACCAGATGGATGCCGAGTGGGCCACACCCAACATCTTCCAGCTCAACCGCGCTCGGCCCAAGGACAACACGCGCTCGTTCGACCCCGAGAGCATCGACAGGCTGGATTACCTCATCTACTGCCTCAAGGAGCAGGGGATCTACCTTTACCTGGACATGCTCACCTACCGGCAGTTCCGGCGCGGCGATGCGGTGGATGCGTGGGAGGCGCTGCCACAGGCGGCAAAGCCCTACCTCTACTTCGACCGGCGGCTCATCGAGCTGCAGAAGGAGTTCAACGCCAACCTCTGGTGCCACGTCAACCCCTACACGAAGCTCGCCTACCGGGATGAGCCTGCCATCGCCCTCGCCGAGCTTGTCAACGAGGCCGATTTCTTCAGCCAGCCACCAGTGCTTGAGCCCTACCGCAGCCGGCTGGAGGAACGCTACCGAGCCTGGGCGCAGGAACGGGGCGTCACGCTGGGCAAGGACAGGGTCGACTTCACCAAGCCAGATGCGCAGATGGCCCGCTTCTTCATCGAGGTGATGGCCGATTACTACCAGGAGATGATCGCCCACCTGCGCCGCCTCGGCGTGCGCATCCCCATCGCCGGCACGAACTGGTCCCGAACCCTTGGCCTCCTGCAGGCCAACCTTGTCGGCGATTTCCTGGACACGCACGGCTACTGGAATTTCCCGACCTGGGAGCACCCCGATGGCTGCCGCACCCGGCCCATGGTGCGCGAGGCCGACAACCTGCTCAACGTGTTCTCCTTCGAGAGGGTCCTGGACAAGCCCTTCTTCGTCTCGGAGTGGGACCATGCCTGGCCCGACGAATGGCGCGCCGAGAGCCCGCTCTTCTATGCGGCCATTGCCGCCTTCCAGGGCTGGGGCGGCATGACAATACACACCTACCGCTACAGCACGCGCGGCCCGGTGGATTGCCTCGGCGGCGGCGCTTCCACCATCAACGGCATCACCTACCGCAACCACTTCGACACCTTCAACGACCCCGCCAAGTTCGGCCTCTTCTACCAGGCAGCCCTGCTCCTGCGCCGCGGCGACGTCCGGGAGGCGGAGCGCTCCGTCGCCGTCGCTCC
>JAPWUW010000373.1 GCA_028275325.1 Anaerolineae bacterium
GCCGCGCGGTGCCTGGGCTGGTTTCTGCGCGAACAAGCAAGCGCCCCACTGCTCGCTGTGCCCGGTGAGCAACATTTGCCCTGTCATGCACCTCGTCTCAACCCTGCATGAGGATCGCCACTTTGGCCGGGATGCACCACGCCCTTATGTCATCAACCCGCCCCTTGACCTGTGGAAGCTGGAATATGAGCCCGGTGAGCGGTTCTGCTTTGACCTTATCTTGGTGGGAGAGGCGGCTCAGCTCTTCCCCTACGTTGTGCTCGCTCTAGAACGGCTGGCCTATGACGGCCTGGGCAAGAGGCAACCGCAGCAAGACGGCCGCTACCGCCGGGGGAGGGCGCGCATCCTCGCCATGGATGCTGTACATCCACTCAGGGGGGAAGTGGCCCCCGTGTTGCGCGAGGGCGAGCGGAACGTGCAGGTGCCGTCTCTTCCAGTCAAGCACAGAGACGTGAGCGCCGCGGCCAAACGGCTGCGGCGCAGCGGGCAGCTCACCCTGCGCTTCCTCACTCCTGCGCGCATTGTGGAGCGCGGCGCGCTGCTCAAGGAAATGCGCTTTCGCCCGCTCATGCAGCGGCTGCTTGAGCGCCTCAAGGAACTGGTGGAGCACTTCAGCTCGAGCAAGGTCCCGTACGATATCAAGGCTCTGCGGGATATGGCAGAAGGGGTAAAGCTAGTAGCGGACCGGACGGAGTGGGTGGAGCTGCGCGGTTACAGCACGAGGCTTGGGCGCGAGCAGCAGCTCGGCGGCCTGATGGGAGAAGCCACCTTCGAGTGCGAGGATTGGTCCCCATTCCTGCCGTGGCTCATCTGGGGCACCATCGTCCACGTGGGCAAGAATGCCGTCAAGGGCGATGGCTGGTTCGAGATTGTTTCGGACTGAGCCAACGGCGGGTTCGACATAACTTGTCGGTAGGAGTGGGTGGTGCCGATCATTCGTGAGCTCATCGTAGAGGAATTCGGCGTGCACATAACCCGCCATAGCGAGCGGCTGGTCGTCAGCCGGCGCGGCCAGAAGCTTCTCGAGGCACCCCTCATGCACCTCGAAGCAGTGCTTATTGCCTCTCCCGGCGTGAGCATTTCCTCCGCAGCGATTGCCGGCTGTTGCGAATACGGCATCCCCATCCATTTCGTGAGCGAGTTGGGCGATCCTTACGCCTCGCTGTATTCGGCAGGTCTTACCGGCACTGTGCTCACCAGGAGGGCGCAGCTTGCGGCATACGGCGATGGCCGCGGCCTGGTTCTGGCGGTGGCCATGGGGATAGGGAAGATCCGCAATCAGGCCGGGTTGATCCGTTATGCTGCCAAGTACCGCAAGGAGAAGGCGCCGATCATTTACGATGCTCTTCTCTCCCTGGCCGAGGAAGCAGAGCGCTACATTCCGGAGCTGGAGGCCCTGCTGCCGACCAAAGCTGCCGAAGGGAAGCTCGACGGCCTGCGGGCAGAGATGCTCGCGGCCGAGGGGCGTGCGGCACAATGCTACTGGCAAGGCTTCGGGCTGCTTCTGGACGAAAGGTGGGGGTGGCCGGGGCGCAAAGGGCGAGGGGCGCGGGATATCGTCAACTGCTGCCTGAACTATGGCTATGGTGTGCTGTACGGCCAGGTGGAGAGGGCGCTGGTGCTTGCGGGGCTCGACCCGTATGCTGGCTTCCTCCACGCGGATCGACCCGGCAAGCCCTCAATGGTTCTGGACCTGATGGAAGAGTTCCGGCCGGTTGTGGTCGATCGCACTGTGCTTGCTCTTCTCAACCGGGGCCAACCGGTCGAGCAGGGAGAAGATGGCCTCCTCACAGAGGGCAGCCGGCGGCTTCTGGCCGAGGCGGTGCTAAAGCGGCTGCAAACACCGACGAGCTACGCAGACAAGCGCTTCAGCCTCAGCGCGATTATCCAGCACCAGGCGCGCCAGGTGGCATCCTTCTTGCGAGGCGAAAGGCAACAGTACGAGCCCTTCGCCATGCGGTGGTGAGGGAAGGCCGAGCCATGGCCGTGAGCATGCTCGTGACAAACCAGCCACCTGAAACTGATACTGAAGTCTCCCCACTTCTCTTGTCTCTCCTTCAAGGCTACTGCCGTTCGCAAGGGCTGCAAGTATCTGGGCCTTTCAGCCATCAGGCAGAAGTGTTCCGCTTGATAGCCGGCTCGCAAGAGGTATTCCTTGTCGCGGGCACAGCAGCGGGCAAAACCCTTGCGGTGGGTGTACCACTCTTCCACAAACTGCGCTCAGGGCAAGTTCGCCGGGCGATGTTCCTGTACCCTACCATTGCCCTTCTGGAAGACCAACGTAGGGTGATGGACGTCTTGGCCGGCATCACTGGCGTTGAGGTCGGCCAGCTGCAGGGAGGGATGTCGCGTACAGAGTTGCTGGCCGCTATAAACAAGCCGGTGATCCTGGCCACGCCCGACGAAATCTACTGGTTCTTTCGCAAAAACGTGAAATACAGCGGCTTGCTCATCTACGGTCTGGCGCTGGTGGACGAGTTTGTCTTAGATGAAGCCCATCTTTTCAATGGGTTGATGCTGCGGAATCTTGCTCACCTCAGGGAACGCGTCCAGCTACTGGCCGCCAGGCTCGGCAGGTGCCCGCGCTGGCACGTGCTCACCGCCACCCCTACTGAGGGACTGCGCAGCCTCACTGGCGGTGTGGAAGTGCGCGGTCGATCCATGTGCGGCGATGTAGAGGTCACCTTTCTGGATCCGGTCACAGGCTATGATGCGCGCCGCGATACACTGGTAGGTGCCGTGGAGTTGGCCCTGGCTGAGGGGGCAGAGAAGGTTCTTTTGGTGTTCAATTCCGCCGACTTGGCCCACCGAGTGTTCGAGGGCATCAGGCGCGGATGCCGGCCTAACTTGCCACCCAGTTTGCAGTGGCGTTTCGGACGCATCGCGTGGGGTAAGCTCAAAGCCTGGATGGAGAAAGAAGGAATCGCGACCGAAACCGTTGCCGAGATCGAGGAGCGGCTGAGACGAGAAGGGCCTTGTTAT
>JAPWUW010000374.1 GCA_028275325.1 Anaerolineae bacterium
TCCGCCCTTTTTGCTGCCGGCGCATCCTGGCGGCGCGCCGCCCTCGCCGCTAGCTCAGGAAGAGTGGGTTCGTCCAGGCCGTGCGGCCGTGCGCGTCGATGCACTCCACCCGCAGGTAAAGCTCGCGGCCGCAGAGCCTGTACTCGGCACAGCTCAGGCCGTCGCCCTGCCCCGCGCGGCGCTGAAAGCCCCACTGGGCCTGGCCCAGGAAGTTGATGCGCTGCACAGGTGAGCAGCGCACAGTTGCCACCTCGCCCTCAAGGCGAAAGTCGTGGATCTCGGGGCCACTTGAGGAGTAGAAGGCACCAGCGGCCAGCGCACTGAGCACGCTTTCCTCCGAGAGGCTCCCTGCTTTCACCCAGACCCACCCGCCATCCAGGTCGTCGTTGATGCCGTGGCTGTCGTCTACCGCGTAACCCCACCAGCGCTTGCCACGCGCCAGAAGATCATCCCAGTGCACAGACGACAGCCCCTTGCCAAGATCCGTCTCAGCAGATGTGTTGTAGACCTCAAGCCCCGCCACCCCTTCCAGCGCCGCCATCTCGGCAACCGTCATGCCGGACCAGTACGGGTGTGCAAGGAGCACAAGAGGCGCCAACCCCCGCAGGTGCGCCACAACTCTCTCGATGCTGAGCTCCACCGGCCAGGAAAGCTCTCCCCTGAGCCCCGCCAGCACGAAATGGTACGGCTGCCCGAGCTCGTTGCAACCCCAGCCGAGCTCCACCCCGGGAATGACAAGAAAATCGGGCGCGCTCAGCCCCGACACATCCGTCCGCCTGTTGTGGTCCGTTATGACGACGAAGTGGTACCCGCGGGAGCGGTAAAGTGCCACCACGTCGGCAGGGCTCAGCCTGCCATCCGAGCACGTCGTGTGCACATGCAGCGCCCCCTTGAACCAATGCCCGGGCAGCAGGAAGGGGTTGCAGCTCACCACGCGCGCTCCGCAAGCGCTCCTTGCAGCCAGAACGAGCATCTCCTGAAGGAACTACTCGCATCGGGCTGCTCGGTGAGCTTGATCACCAGCTGGCCACGGAAACTGCGTTCCCTGAGCATGGCGAAGAAATCCCTCCAGGCAATTGTGCCCTCGCCGGGCCGCACCGATTCTAGGGCCACGCGAGCAGCGCGGCAAACGTTCCCGCCTCTGCCCGTTCTTCCAGGGGCGCGGCCATGCTGATGCTGAGCGCTAGCCGCAACTTCCGCCGTGGCGGCCGCAGGCGCGCCAGCCCGGCGCTCGGCCTTTGGGGCATGCTCGCTCATCGGGCTGAGCTGTGTAGCCACTGCAAGGAGCCAGGGTTTCTTTGCCTGCGGCTTCACCAGTGCCCCGTCCGGCCCTCACAGGGTCGGCCGCCGGCAGCGCGCAGGGCGAGGGCCCTAGAGCTCTTCCTGGACGAGAAGGAGCTCTGAGGTGAGCGGTGCTTCCAGCCGGATCGTGAGCCCAGCCGAGGCCAGCGCGTGCCCATCCAGCAGGGCCTCGTCGCCGCTATTGTCGAAGCGAACCCGGTAGCGGCGGCCAGCAGCAACCCCGCGCAGCCGCACCGTGTACTCGGGCGCCGCCGGGTCGCTCAGCCGGAATAGCCCCACAATCGCCCGGCTCCTGCCCGCCGCGGCAAGCTCAAGCACCCCCCAGCCACTCGGATCCAGCCCCCTCACCACCGGAGTGTGGTGGTAAATGCGGCTTGCCCCGTGCAGAGGCCGCACAAAGGACTTGTAGATCTCCACATGGTGCCTCGCGCGCGCCATGAGCTCCGGGTTGGACCTCATCCCCTTTAGATGCGTCCAGCCAAGGGTCGGCAGCACAAATAGCGACAGCCGGCACTGGAACTCAAGCTCGGCCGTCCTGTGCTGGGATTGGCCCATCCCCGGCCCAATCCGCATCAGCCTCTCCGGCGGCAGCGCCATCGTCATCCCGTTCACAATGGAAAACGACCGCGGCGCTATCTGCCAGTCCGTGATCCAGGTGTGGTTGAAGTAGCGCACAAGCCCAATATCGGTGCGCGCCCCGCCGCTTGCGCAGTTCTCGAAGATCACCCGCGGGAACCGCTCCCGCAGCCGCTCGTAGATCCCGTAAAGGGCCTCGTAGTAGCGGAAGTAGCCGTTCTCCACGTAGCCGAAGCGCTCCACCTGGCTGCCCGCCCCAAGCCAGCCGACGTTGTAGTCCAGCCGGAAGAAGTCCAGCTCGTTCTCCTCGATCACCCGCGCTATCTGCCCCTCCAGCCAGCGCGCCACCTCCGGATTCGTTAGGTCCAGGAGCCCTCCCAGCTCCGCCGCGCCATCGTAGCGCCTTGCCAGCCACTCCGGGTGCTCCTGCGCCACCCTGCTCTCGGGGCCAATGCGCTCCGCATCCATCCACAGGCCAAAGAGCATCCCCTTCTCGTGCACGCGCTCCCGGATCGGCTTCAGCCCGCCCGGAAAGCGCTCCAGGCTCACCTGCCAATCCCCAACCGTGGACCACCAGTGCGTCGTCGAGGGCTTGGCCGTGTACCAGCCGGCATCGATGAAGAAAACCTCCGCCCCAAGCTCAGCAGCTATCTCCAGGTTGTGGTACAGCTCCTCCAGGGTGATGTCCACCTCCGGCCCAATGCCGCTCTCCACAAGCCCAGCCCGATCCGCAGGCTGCCGAAATAGAACGGAGCAGCGCAGGTGCTCGTGCAGCGCGTTTATCGCCTCGTCAAGATCCCCAATCAACACGCCAAGGTGCACCTCCGGCGTGGCAATTGCCTCCCCCGGCGCAAGCACGCGCAGCGGCGCCGGCGCATCCGGCCCCGCCCGGAACCAGAGCCTCCCGCTCCCCCTCTCGTACCCGTCGTCCACGTCGAACTCAAAGCAGTAGCCGCCGGACCAGGCCAAGCTCCCCACGAAGTGTTCCCCGGTGAGCCGGTTGCGCAGCAGGAAGAACGGGTGCCGGTGACGGTCCCGCCGGTACCGCCCGTCGATGCGCAGCCCGGCTGCCGGCAGCGGCCTCCAGGCGAAATCCCCCTC
>JAPWUW010000376.1 GCA_028275325.1 Anaerolineae bacterium
ACACCACTACAGGAACGCGGCACAGGGAGGGATGTGCCTTGAGCTGTTGCAGAACCTGCCAGCCATCGACGCCGCTCATCATGACATCGAGCAGGATGACATCGGGCGAAAGCTCCTGCAGCGCCTGAAGAGCACTTGCCCCATCCTCGATTGCCGCCACGCGATAGCCCTGTGAGGCAAGGTAGCGGGAAAGGAGCTGCACCGTATCGCCGTTGTCCTCGACGATGACAACGAGTGGCAGGCTCCGCCCCGGCGGCAGCTCAAGCTCCAGCCGAAACCCGCCGGGCACCCCCTGGAGCGTGATGCCCGCTCCCTGGGAGCGCGCCAAGGTCAGGAGCGGTTCGGGCAGTGGCGGCAACGCCAAAGGGTTGTGGCCCCCGGGCAACGCTGCGGTGCAGGCAAGGCGCCCGGCCTGCCCGAACCGGGCCAGGGATAGCTCAAGCCGTGCGCCGGGGGCTGAGCGCAGCGCAAAGGAGATGCTGGCAATGAAGAGCTGCCGCAGCAGCGTGGGGTTGGCCAGGGTGTACACAGGGCCCGCAGGCGCAAGGGAAAGCCGCACCTGGTACTCCTGGCAAAGCCTGTCGAGCAGCCCGACGGCCTCCTGCAGGAGCGCGCTCACCTCGATGGGCCGTCGGTCGCTTGCCAAGCGGGCGATTTCGCCGGCAAGGGAGCTATCGCGCTCCTCAGGTGATGGGTTTGCACCGTGAGCCCACTGCCAGAGCGCAAGTGCCACCGCTTCCAGCCCCTTGCGCTGCTCCCGCAAGAGCTGGCGGTGCCCGAGCGCAAGCTCCTTTTCCAGCTGCGCCAGCTCTTTGCCCAGGATGTAGCGGCCGTGAAGGACAGCATACGGCCGCAATGCTGGATCCGAGAGGCTCATGACCTGCGGGCGCAGCTCCTCCACCGCCCGCGCCAGGAGCCGGCGCAACTCCTGTACAGCCGTCATCGGCTCCGGACCAACGAGCCGTTGCAGGCGGCGCAAGAGAGGGTGCCGCAAGAGGTGCGCCTGGTCGTGGTAGTGCGCCAGGGCGTCGCGCACCTCCTCCAGAAAGTCTTGCGGCAGAGCAGCTTCATCACGGCCTGTCAATTTGTCACCTGCTTGTCACGAACCTGACACCAACGCGGCTCCAGTGAGCCAGAAACGCTATTAGAATAATTGTAGCACACGCTGGAGATGGCAACCTCGGCCCTAGCGCAGGCTTGCGCCCGGGCCAGCTCACGAACGAGGAGGCGGAGATGAAGGGCCAAATGACAAGAAGGGATGTGCTCAAGGGGTTAGGCTTGGCAGCAGGGGCGAGTCTGCTCGGCGCCTGCGCCGCCGGTGGGACACCGCAAGCTCAATCTCCGGCTCAAGAAGCCATTCCTCAACAAGTGACGCCACCGACAGCAGCGACGGGGGTAGTGCGCCTCCGATTGTCAGCGTGGGCCGACGTGCAGGATGCGGTGGTGTACCAGAAGATGGTTAATACTTGGCACGCCAAGCAGCAGGAGATTGTCGCCGTCGTGGAGCAATACCCAGGAGGGTACTACCAAAAGATCCAGGCCAATTTCGCTGCTGGGGATCCCGCGGACGTCCTGTACTACCAGGGGTGGATGTGGCAGGCTTACGCTGAAGATGGTCTTCTTACTCCACTTGACGATTTTATCCAAGCTACCGAGATGCAGGAAAGGTTCCCCCAGACAGAGAATTATATCGTCAACACGCAGTGGCACGGCCATACCTACATGACACCAACGGACGTTGGGTCGTTGGTGGTTTACTATAACAAGGACCTGTTCGACAAGCGTGGCCTGCGATACCCACAGAAAGGTTGGACCTGGGAGGAATTTCAAGAAGCCGTGCAGAAGCTTTCCTTCGTCGAGAACGGCCAACGATTCTATGGTTGGGCCCAGGCAGGGGGCTGGAACGGCACATATGCCCGTAATATCAATTTCATCCGTCGCAATGGCTATCTTGAATGGGATCGAGTGGTTGAGCCAACGAAGGCATTATGGGAACATGAGGACGTGATCTCCGCCCTACAGTTCATCGTCTACGACGCCATAGCCAATCAATGGTCACCCGCCCCCGACGTGGTGCAGGGTGGTGGCGTCGGGGTCGACACGGGCTTATGCGCGATGGTCCTGGAGGGGCCTTGGTACATGCCGAGGCTGTGGGGGGAGCTTGCCACAACCCCGACTGGCATAAACTATGACGTCGTGGAGCCTCCGGTTGGGAGAGCAGGCAAGAACTTTAACTTCGCCCATATCCACGGGCACACCATCACAGCCGCCTGCAAAAACAAAGAGGCCGCGTGGAAACTCATACAGTTCATACTGTCTGAGGAGGGCCAACAGATAATAGCTGAGGGTGGTCGCATGTGTGGCACCCCAGACCTTATTGACCGCGTGTGGGCACCAATTGCCACGACGAAATACAACTTCACCAACAGTGAGGCCTTCTCAAATGGAATGCGCGAGGGAGCTACCCCATTCATTCTTGGGAAGGGTACCGATATGAACGCCTATGGCGGCGGGCCAATCACCAGTCTGTGGGATGCGCTCCTTGGGCTACAAATGACAGCTGAAGAGGCAATTAGGCACTACAACCCCGAAATTCAGGCCGAGCTCGACAGGTACTGGGCTGCCCGGCAATAGGCCAATTTGCTTCCAAGCACTGATGCACAGTGGAGCCTTGTATCGACTGTGCATCAGTGCTTCAGACAGTGTTCTTGAGACAGAACTGCCCGCGTGGCTGTCGGGCACAGAACAGCCAACGCAACAGGTTGATCACCTCATTGGGGGACATGTCAACAGGCTGGACACTATGGGAAACACGAATAAGGCCGGTAGCCGTGGGCCGCGCAAGTAGGCGCCCGGTTGCCCGGACTCAGCTCTTGGACTGGGGGGCGGGGCTCCTCTTCTGCTCGCCGTATGTTCTGGGGCTGGTATTATTCTGGCTTGGCCCCATGCTCTTCTCCCTTTGGCTCACATTTCA
>JAPWUW010000375.1 GCA_028275325.1 Anaerolineae bacterium
CCAGAGCCAGTTGCCCGAGGACCCTGAAGCGCTCCAGGTGAGTTTCGAAGCGCTGCCAAGCGTACTCTCGGGCCTGGCCGGTAGTGATCAGGAATGGCCAATCGCTAGCCTGAGCAAGCAGGATCTCTCGCGCCGCTTGCGCAGCGTAGCGCAAGCGGCCTTCGGGAACACCAACAGCCAACCTTTCCATGTTCTGTTCTGCCGCCCCTAAGCTTTCCCAGAGCCCTTGAGTGTGAGAGTTGAGCCAGGTGCTCCAGTCCCCCCCTTGGCCCCAGGAGGAGGGCGCGAGCGTTGCTCGACGATGGGGGGGTGCCAGGCGCAAGTGTTCCCTTAAAGGCCGCAGCAGGTTGCGGCCGGCCTGCTGCAACTGGCCCAACACACGTTGCAACCATATGGGCCCCTCAAACCACCAGTGCCCGAAGAGTTCCGTGTCGAAAGCCACGACGACCAGCTCCTCCGTGCCACCCTCGAAGCGGTGCAAAACGCTAGATGCGAAATGATCAGCATGCTGTATTGCCCTGGACCTGGCTGCAACCGGGTCGTATAGCGCTTTGCTGCCCAAATCGGCTTGCTTGCTAGTCACTGCCCAGTACTGAAGCCCTGAAACCTCATCTTTCTTGTGGAACTCCCTGTACACGCCGTCGCCTGGGTAACCGGTGTCGGCAGACCAAACCTGCATGCTCAACGCGTGATCCCGGGCGATCGCGACTACAGCGGCATCGCCTACCCAGCAGTATGGCTGTACACCTCCGGGAACAGGGTGCGGAGCGTGCTCAGGCTTGCTCCCAGAGGAACTGCAAACGCGATAGTGAGGCGGCACAATCTCAGCTGTGGACGCTCCTGGCGACAGCGCGTGTGACTCCACAAAGAAGAAGCGAAAGCCCCAAGCAGCCAGGTGCTCCTCAAGCCCCGGACGTGCCAGCCCATCCGGAGAAAGGGTTCGTGGCCTGTACGCACACTCCGGCAGCCAGAACCCCGCTGGCCTGCGGCCCAACAACCTTTCATGAGAGTCGAGCCCTGCTGCCAATTGGGCACGGATTGAGGAGTCCCGCGAGAGAAGGGGCAGGAACGCATGAGTGGCAGCACTGCCCACAACCTCAATTGTCCCGCGCTCCCAAAGCCCACGGAAGGCACCGATCAGGTCACCATTGAATTGCTCGATGAGCGCCAGCCTGCGGCTGCGGAACCAGTCGCGGTAAAAGGCAGCCAATCCAGCAAGCTGGGACTCGCCAGCCCTTTCGAACCGGCGCTGGTCCTGAGTGGCTCTAGTTTCGCGCTCGAGCATGTACTGCTCCGCCTGCTGCATGACTTCTGCACTCTGGAGCTGCTCAAGCAGCACTGGAGTCAGAGTCAGCGTGAGGGCAAACGGCATCTGCGTCGAGAGTTGCTGCAGAACCTCCAAGAGGGGAAGGTAAGTCTCGCAAATGGCCTCAAACAGCCACTCCTCTCCATGGGGCCAGCGGCCCGCAAACCTGCTGTAAGGCAAGTGGGTGTGCAACACAAAGGCAAACGTCTGTACTTGCTTGTCCACCGGGCATGAGCTCCGCATAAAAGGCCAGCCTGCAAGGTGCTGCCTAAATGCTAGAGCAAGCTCCTCAGCATCGTCAAAGCCGACGGGGGTTATCTGCTTGCCCCCGCTGCACGCGTGCTGGCCCAAGGCGCAGGCCGCCAACTCGACTCGGCAGGCTCCACACCTCCACGCCTTGACGGACAACTCGTGCGCCGCGGTAGGGTGGAGCCCCAAGGTTGGCCTTTGCCCAAGGAGCCTGCTGATGGTACACTCGCTGTTTGTGGCACTTTGCTCGAGTTAGTAAGGAGGGCGTCGGTGAGTGAGCTGTTTTCGCTACTTTCCCCGGAATTGGCGCAAAAACAGGTGGCAGACGTGCGGACTGGGGACACTGTGCGCGTGAACGTGACCATCGTGGAAGGAGATAGGGAACGGATCCAGCCTTTCCAGGGGATTGTCATACGCAAGCGGCAGACCGGGGCTGGCCCGGCGATCACAGTCCGCCGGATTGCAGCGCATGGCATTGGTGTCGAGCGAACCTTTCCGCTTCTTTCGCCACGCATTGCCAGCATTGAGGTGCTGCACCGGGCGAAAGTTCGCCGCAAGCAGCTATACTTCCTGAGAGAGCGCGTCGGCAAGAAAGCGGCTCTGCGCTGAGCGGCGCGTACGGCAGGGCGCAGTTGTGGCCAGGGGGGCACAGCCCAACGCCTTGATGGAAGCCACCTGGTGGGCGGAAGGCTACAAGTACGTTGCTGGTGTGGACGAGGCTGGCCGGGGGGCCCTGCTGGGGCCTCTTGTTGCAGCTGCAGTCGTTTTTCCGCCCGGCCTCCCCGCTGAAGCCGTGCCAGGGCTCAGAGATTCCAAGCTTCTTTCGCCACCAGAGAGAGAAGCTGTCTACAGCCTTATCTGCCGACGGGCGCTCGCAATCGGCCTGGGCATCGTTGGCAGCAGCACTGTGGATCACCTGGGCATAGGCCAGGCAACATGCCAGGCGATGCGTAAAGCTGTGCAGCGGCTTCAATGCCCGGTAGAGCTTGTCGTCATCGACGGAAGAGGCGTTTTCCTGCCGGGGTTCCGTACCTGTGCCTGCGTAGACGCGGATGCAAAGGTGTTCACAGTGGCCGCTGCCTCCATCGTCGCCAAGGTCACCAGAGATCGCCTCCTGGATCGGCTTGCCGCTCGGTTCCCATCATATGGGCTGGAGCGGAACAAGGGCTACGGTACCGACGAGCACCTTGCAGCACTAGCAGCCCTAGGCCCTACCCCGCTGCACAGGCGCACCTTTGCTCCTCTCGCGCAATCATGGCCGGGTTCGACCCGCCCGCCGCACTGATTGCGCCCGGTGGGTTCCCCTATGGCCGGGGCAGTGCGGCTGCTTGTCTTGCGTAAAGCAATGTGTAGAGGGCATAGTACCGGCCTCGCTTCGCAAGCAGCTCCTCGTGAGTGCCGGATTCCACAATCTGGCCG
>JAPWUW010000377.1 GCA_028275325.1 Anaerolineae bacterium
ATGCCTGCACTGGCCCTGGTCCGAGGGGCGGGCCAAGCCCGAGCAGGCAGCGCAGCAGCAGACCTTCGACCCGCGCTCCCCGTCGCTCAAGCAGCACCAGCTCGATTACTACACGCGCATCAACATGCTCAGCCGGCTGGGCTTCTCGCTGCGCCTTCCGGACCTGCCCGATCCGGTGCGGGAGCGGCTGGAGTGGCACATTCGCCTCTACCGCACCAGGCTCCGGCCGCTTCTGCGCCGCGCACAGATGTGGCGCCTCTTCGAGCAGCCGCTGCGCTCAGGCGGGGGCAGCCGCTGGCAGGGTTTCCTCTTCCTCTCCCCACAGGGCACGGAAGGGGCGCTCTTCGTCTTCCGCTTGCCGGGCGGTGGGCCCAGGCGCACCGTACGCCTGGCAGGGCTCCTGGACGACTACACTTACACCATTGAGGATGTGGATACGGGGCGGGTCTGGTCCGCAAGCGGTGAGGCTCTCATGGAGCAGGGGATCCGCTTCACGGGCTTGCCGGTGGAGGGCTCCGCTCTGCTGCTCCTCTCCTGAGCCAAGGGCCAGGGCGCACAAAGAGCACAGGGGGCGCCGTGCGCGAAGTGGCGCCCCCCGTGGCTTCCCGCTAACATGTTGGCGCTGTAAGGCTAGTTCGTGAGGTTTTGCTGGTGTCTGTATCCGAGCAAGCGGCTTTTATGGCTTTTCTGAGCTCGCTTGCGCCGTTAGTTGCTCTGCTCTTGCTCCACCGCATGCGGCCGGCGCGGCACCTTCTCTTCTGGGCCCTGGCGCTCGTGGCGATGGCGCTTTCCTACGGCACCGCTGCCCTCGCCGAGCACCACGCTCAGGCGAGGCCCCTCCTTGCCTTAGAACAGCTTTTTGGGCTCTCTGCAGCTTGGGCGCTTTTCCTTGGGGTGCGCCTTTACCTTGGCCAGCCGGTGCAGCGGTGGCTTGGCCTCGCTGCCCTTTTGCTTGCCCTCTCGCTCGGCTGGGCGCTTGCCAGCCTACAGATGGGCTTTGCCGTGGCCGCCCTGCCGCTCAGCGCGCTGCAGAGCGCCCCTGTGGCCTGGAGCGGCCAGGCCCTTGCGCGCAGCCGGGGGAGCCGCGCTCAGCGGCTGGCAGGCTGGGCGCTCATCGTCTGGGCAGGGCATCTGCTCACCTACCCCTTTCTGCGGCGTGCCGCGGGGTTTGTGCCCTGGGCCTACACAGTCTGTACGGTGCTCTCCTGGGGCGCGGCGGCAGGGATCCTGCTCGGCCACCTGCAACAGCTGCGCGCCCAGGCAGAGCAGCAAGAACAACGGTTCCGCCAGATTCTGGAGAACCTCCAGCTCATCGCTGTCCAGGTGGATGCGCAGCTGCGGCTCACGTACGCAAACCCGTACTTCCTCTCGCTCACCGGCTACCGCGAGGAGGAAGTGCTGGGCAAGGAATGGGTCGAGACCTTCGTGACCCCCGAGCGGCGCGCAGCCATCCGGCAGGCCTGGAAGGACTTCGCCGAGCGAGGCCTGGAGAACCTGCCGCAAGTGTACGAGATCCAAACGCGCACAGGGGAGCGGCGCACCATCCGCTGGCACCGCACGGTGCTGCGCTCAAAGGGTGGGGAAATCGCGGGCATCGCCTCTATCGGCGAGGACCTCACGGACAAGCTGCGCTCTGAGCAGCAGCTTGCCCTGAGCGAGGAGCGCTACCGGCTCTTTGCCGAGCACTCCCTCGATGCCATCGTCATCACGGATGAGGATGGGCGCATTGCGGAGTGGAACAGCAGTGCCGAGCGGGTATTCGGGCTCAAGCGCGAGGAAGCGCTTGGCCGTTACCTCTGGGAGGTCCAGGCGCAGTGCGCTGCGCCCGAGAGGCGCCACCCAGGCCTCGAGCAAGAGGTAGAGGCCGTGATCCGCGAGCTCCTGGAGAAGGGCAGCGCTCCCTGGGTTGGCAAGCTCATCCAGAAGGAGATCCTGCCGCCGGATGGAAAGCGGCGCGTGGTGCAGACGGTCGCCTTTCCTATCCCGACGGGCAAAGGGCACCTTGCCGCTTCCATCACGCGAGATATTACGGAGTTTGCCCGGCTGGAAGAGCAATACCGCCAGGCCCAGCGGCTGGAGGGGATTGGCCGCCTTGCCGGCGGCATTGCCCACGACTTCAACAACATCCTGACGGCCATCCTCGGCTATGCTGAGTTCCTGAAGGAGGCGGTGAGAGAAGGGCAGCCTCGGCAGGATCTCGAAGGGCTGATACGCGCTGCACAGCGCGCACAGCGGCTGACACAGCAACTCCTGGCCTACGCGCGCCGGCAGCTCCTGCAGCCACAGGTCGTCGACCTCAACGAGCTCGTGCGCGGCATTGCCGGCATGTTGCGGCCGCTCCTGGGGGAAGATGTGCAGCTTGAGCTTGTGCTGGCACCGGCGCTGCACCCGGTCAGGGTGGACCCAGGGCAGATCGAGCAGGTGCTTGTCAACCTGGCCGTGAACGCGCGGGATGCCATGCCTGGCGGCGGCAAGCTCCTTTTGCAGACAGAAAACGTGGAGCTGCGTGCGCAGGATGAGGTGGCCGACCTCGCCCCAGGGCGCTATGTCCTGCTAACCGTGCAGGATACGGGCATAGGCATGAGCGAGGAAGTGCTCGAGCACATCTTCGAGCCTTTCTTCACCACCAAGGAGGTGGGCAAGGGCACAGGGCTTGGCCTGGCCACGGTTTATGGCATCATCAGGCAGCATGGCGGCAGCGTGACAGTGGAGAGCAGGCCCGGGCGAGGGACGACTTTCCGCCTGTACCTGCCCGCTGCCGTGGAAGGGGCAGAGGAGCCAGTGCCAGAGGACATCCCGCTGCTGCGCGGCCACGGCGAGACAGTGCTGCTCGTGGAAGATGACGTGCCGGTGCGCGAGGTCCTGGGCCGGACCCTGCGGCTGCTCGGCTACAGGGTTCTTGAGGCTCAGGGTGCCCAAGAAGCGCTCTCTTTGGCGGCTGCCCATGAGGGCGAGCTTCACGCCCTCTGCACC
>JAPWUW010000048.1 GCA_028275325.1 Anaerolineae bacterium
AGGAGGACGACACGCTGCCGCTGGCGGCAGCCGTCGAATAGATAGCACTGGGAGGGGCTACTTTTATGAGACCAGCTCAACGGATCGCCAACTTGCCGCCTTACCCGTTCGCGCGCCTCGAACGCGTGCTCTCCCAATTGCGGGCAGAGGGGATGGACATAATTAGGCTCGACATTGGCAGTCCGGATTTGCCTCCAGCGGAGCCTATCGTGCGCGCTCTGCAGGATCGCGCTGCGCAGCCAGATCAGCATGGCTACGGTGGTTACGTTGGCATCAAGCCGTTGCGAGTTGCCATTGCGCAGTACTATCGCCAGCGATTTGGCGTCGAGCTGGATCCGGAAACCGAAGTGCTGCCGCTCATCGGGAGCAAAGAGGGTATAGCTAATATGGCTCTGGCCTGGCTGGATCCGGGGGACATTGCCCTTGTGCCCGACCCGGGGTACCCGACGTATTCCACCGGGCCCTTTATGGTGGGCGCGCAGGTGCACTACATGCCGCTCTTGGAAGAGAACGGTTTTTTGCCGGACTTGGATTCGATTCCCGCGGACGTGTTGCGGCGGGCACGGCTGATGTGGCTCAATTACCCGAACAACCCTACGGGCGCGGCTGCACCTGCTGAGTTCCTGCAGAGGGCTATTGACTTCTGCCGTGAGCATGAGCTGCTGCTGTGCTACGATGCTCCGTACTGCGAGAACACGTACGACGGGTACGTTGCCCCCAGTATTCTCCAGTTCGAGGGTGCGAAAGAGGTGGCGATCGAGATGAACTCGCTCTCCAAGAGCCACAACTTGGCCGGCTGGAGAATCGCCATGGCTGTCGGGAACGAGACAGCCGTGCGGGCATTGGCGCTGGTGAAGAGCAACATCGATTCCGGAATTGCGCTGCCCATACAGCACATGGCCATAGCGGCGTTGACAGGGGATCAATCTTGGCTGCAAGAGCGCAACGCGGTGTACGCTGAGCGGCGAGATATAGTGATTGCTGGCCTGGAAGCAGTGGGCATCAAGGTTTTCCGGCCTAAGGGTGCGATCTACGTCTGGTTGCGGGTGCCGGATGGCTGGAGCTCGGCGGATTACGCTGAGAGCCTTCTGCGCAACACTGGTGTGAGCATCGCTCCTGGCAGCGTCTTCGGCGAGGCTGGCGAGGGCTACGCCCGGATCTCCCTCGTTCAGACGGCCAGCCGCATAAGAGAGGCAATGGAGCGCTGGCAGGAGTGGGCATGCAAGGGAGGTGCTTGTTCTGCCTAGATAGGTGCGTGCACCATGGGACGCGCCAAGGTTTGGGAGGTTCAGACGGAACAAGAGGAAAGGGAACGAGCCATTCTTGTAGGGGTCGAGCTCAGCGGCAAGGGCGATGAACAGTCCTGGCCGGTGGAGGAATCGCTCGCTGAGCTGGAACGGCTAGCTGAGACGGCCGGGCTGCTGGTGGTGGGCACTTTCCGGCAGTCCTTGCAGGCGCCGCATCCTGCCTTCTTCATTGGTTCGGGCAAGGTCGCAGAAATACGCGCCTTCCGGGAGGCAGTTCCTTTCGATGTGGCCATTTTCGATGATGACCTTTCCCCAAGCCAGCAGCGCAACCTGGAAAGGGCTCTCGGAGCACGGGTGATTGACAGGCGAGCTCTCATTTTGGACATTTTCGCGCAGCATGCCCGCACGCGCGAGGGTGCCCTGCAGGTCGAGCTGGCGCAGTATGAGTACCTGCGCCCGCGGCTCACACGTGCGTGGACACACCTCTCGCGTCAGACAAGAGGCGGGGTTGGCCTTCGCGGCCCTGGCGAGACGCAGCTCGAACTCGACCGGCGCCGCATGCGCGAGCGCATCGCCAAGCTTCGCCGCGAGCTGGAGGCAGTGAGGAGGCACCGGAGGCTGTATCGGGAGCGCCGCAAAAGCACAGGCGTGCCAATTGTGGCAATCGTTGGCTACACAAACGCTGGCAAGTCCACGCTGCTCAATGCCGTATCCCGGGCCAACGTCTACGTGGCCGACAAGCTTTTCGCGACGCTTGACCCGACCACCAGGAGGGTGCGTTTGCCGGGTGGTGGCGAGGCTCTGTTCACGGATACAGTTGGCTTCGTGCAGAAACTCCCTCCAGATCTTGTGGCGGCATTTCATGCCACGTTGGAGGAGATAGAGGATGCAGATGTCATCCTCCACGTGGTAGATATCACACACCCTCAGGTGTTGAGGCAAGTGCAAGTTGTGGAGGAAACTTTGCAGAGGCTGGGCGTTGGTACGACGCCGGCGATTCTTGCCCTGAATAAGATCGATCTGACCAGCGACCCGGAAGCGGTGCGGGCACTGGCGCGGGAGCAGAGAGGCCCGGTTGTGGCTCTTTCCGCCCTGACAGGCTACGGGGTTGATGAGCTTCTGCAGACGGTGGCAGATGTCTTGGGCGAGAGTGGGGTCTCGATCCGGGCAATTGTTCCCTATGAGCGCACAGCGATCCTCGCGGCAATTTACCAGTACGGCACTGTGAGGCGCCGCGAAGAGCAAGATTCGGGCACGTTCGTTGAGGCCTCAATCCCGCTCAGGCTTCTGCCCCAGGTGCAGCCCTACTTGCTGTAGGGGCGGTGCTAACCGTGGCCTGAGAGAATGGGCAGTATGGCAGCTGCCATGCGGCAGCTGCCATACTCGTTGGTGCGCACAGGCGGGCGCGTGCCTAAGCGGTGCTGAGTGCGGCGAGCCGCGGGCTTATCTCGGCCAGGCTGGGTGCAAGGGGCATGAAAACTCCCTCGAAGAGATCAGCATACCGCTCGTGCAGGCCAGGGTCAGGCGTGTAGGCGCGGGTGCCGAAGCGCGTCGCCTCGATGGCTTCGTCAAGAGAGGCGTAGAGACCTGCGCCGACCCCTGCGAGCATTGCTGCACCAAGAAGGGTGACCTCTGGGTGTTCTGGCACCAGCACCGGCAACCCCGCCACATCGGCCTTCATCTGAAGCCACAGCGGGTTGCGCGTGGCACCGCCCAGAACAAGGAGGGAATTGGGCCGGGCACCGGTGTAGCGCGAGATCACCTCCATCTGTTTGCGCAGCTGGTAACAACAAGCTTCAAGCACGGCCCGCGCAACCTGACCTCGCTCCGTCGTCGTTGTGAGGCCGGCTATCAGCCCCACAGCATTGTGTGCTTGAAAGGCGCCCATACCGCGGATGAACGCTGGCAGCACGACGACGCCTCGTGCACCAGGGGGGAAGGAGGCAGCTTCTTCCATTAGGGCTTCATAACGCCTTTCGGCGGGCACGTCCCGGTAGAAGGCATTGAGCACCCACTCGACGACTCCCCCGGCCAACATCAGACCTTGGCAAAGGTACAGGCCAGGGATGGTGTGGCATTCGTAGTCAATGCCTTCAGCGAAAAGCTCTGGCAGTGGCAGGAACTGGTCGAGAGCGGCAATCACCATCTCCCAGGTTCCTGTGATGTCGATGAAGGTCTCAGGGGAGTTGACTCCGGAACCCAGTGCGCCGATCTCGCAATCGTGGCCACCAGTGGCAACGGGGGTGCCAGCCGGCAGCCCCGTCTGCTCCGCTGCCAACTTGCTCACTTGGCCCAGGACGCTTCCTGGCTCTGCTATCGGTGGGAAAATCGCAGGAGAGACGCCAACGATCCCCAAGAGCCGCTCCGACCAGGTGCGAGTGCGCAGGTCAAAAGCCATCGTGGTCGATGCTATGGTGGCTTCGGTGCTGAATGTGCCCGTTAGCCGGTAGACCATGTAATCCTGGACCATGAGCCAGCGGTAAGCTCTATCGAGCGTTTGGGGTGCGTGCTCGCGCAGCCAGCGCAGGCGGTTGATCGTGTTTATAGGATAGTTGTGATAGCCGGTGATGCTGTAGATCTCCAGCGGCGAGATCTGTGTGTTGAGCCAATCTCGCTGCGGCAGCGTGCGCGAGCAGTGCCAGGATATCATGGGGTAGAGAGGTTGCCCTTGTCTATCTAGGGGCAGACCATCTGCCCCGAAGCCCGTGACCGAAACGCCCGCCACCTCGACTTGAACCTGGGCCAACACCTCCCGGCAGGCCTCACACACTGATCCCCACATGCGCTCGACATCCCAGATCATCCATCCGGGCTCGCCTCCTGGCTGCGGCACTGGCCCGTTACGCCGCCCCGCGGAGGCAAGGAGCTGCCCGTCTGGGGTCATGAGCGCTGCCTTTATGCCCGTGGCGCCGACGTCAATTCCTAGGAGCGCTTTTGGACCCTTTCCCATATCGGCGCTATCCTTTCTTGGCCTGCTTTACCCAGCACGATGGGCGTGATGCCGGCTAGCTCACAGTACCAGGTGAGGGCACGCACGTAATCCCCTGCCACTCCCTGAACGTGATTTGCCGGGAACACGCAGATAAACTCGTCGAAAGTTGCATCAAGTTTGGCCCAGACATGCGGCCAGGTGGGGTCTGTCTCAGCCTTGAGCTTGGCGCTCTGCGCAGGGTCAAGTGCGATTGCTTCACCGCGCACGATGACCATGTAGGGCTCGTCATCCCAGAGGCCAAGCCGCGCGAACGTCATTACGCCTGGCGCTGCGTCGAACTCCACGGAGGCACCGCCAGCCTTGAAGTAGAACTCCAGGGCGGGATGGAAATGAATCTTGGCGAAGTTCTCCTTCGGGTCGAAGCTGCGGGCGGCGTACCAGCTGGCATGATTGCCGGAGTTGCACCAATCCCACAGGTCCAGATCCGGGTGGTAGAGCCGGACATCCATGAAGAGCGTAGGGAGACCACCACTCAAGTGTTTGAGGATCTGCATGGTGATAGCGGCAAACGAATCCGCCTCTGTGGCGCAGACCATGGGCTCTTTGGGGCCACGCCAGTCATACGGGTCGTTCATGAGCATTTCCGGCACGTCACCCAGGCAGACGTACTCGGTGAGCTCTCGCTGCCCTTTGAGCCCGCAGAAGTCGAACCCCTTTTCCTTGTTCACGTCCTCCATGGCCAAGTACAGGCGAATCTGTCGCTCCAGCGTCTCTTGCGTGAGCATCTTGCCATCGTAGTGCAGCCTATCCCCAAGGAGAGCTTCAAACCATTCGCGACCCCGCCGCACCTCTTGAGCATCAACGGCCTTCATCCGCTCGACAAGCAGAAGCTGATCCACTTGCCTTGCCGTCACCCCGAAAGCCTTGATTGATGGGACGAGGTGGAAAAACCCTGTTTCCATGCCCATGCTGTGGCCACCGTAGAGGCCGTACACCTGGCCCTCCATAGCTGTCTTGGCCTGGGCCGCGCGCAGCCAGTCGAGGACTTTGGCCTGAGTGGCGGGGTCATCGATCTCGCCAACGATGCGGTGTGTGCGAAGCCCTGCTTGCCGGAGGGCACCATCAGTGGCCAGGAGGCCGACGTTGCCAGGGAAGCGGCCGTTGTTGTTGGACAAGCTCAACACCGGCGTATCCGCTCCCAGCGTCTGGAGGAGGGGCCAAGCTAAGAAAGGGAAGTCCCAAACGTTGTAGCACATGATCAAGGAACGGCAACCAGCACGCCGAAGCTTCTCACCGGCCTCTTGGGCAAGGCGCACGTTGGAGATGGTTCGGTCAAACACCACGATCTCTGGCTGAGAGCCATCGACGTTCTTCAGCTTCTCGCCAATGAGCTGCGCCCATCGGCGCAGAACACCAACGTTCAGGGCCTCGTTTTGCTCCACCACATGGGGCCGTTCGTCGTTCATCATCACAAGGCCAATGGGCGTACTGCGCATGCTAGCCTCCGCAAGAGGTTCAAAGATTCTGGGCCACCATGCTATGCTGTGTCTTTCGGGCTGTCAAGCGTTGCTTTGCAGGCGTTACCTCCCTGTGGTAGCATCGCGCGGCTGATCAGAGGCTTAGACTTTCGCAGGGGCGGGAAAGAATGCGCGTACCTATCATTGCTGGCAACTGGAAAATGAACAAGACGCCTTCTGAGGCGCGACGGCTGGCGGCGGAGATGCGCGAGGAGCTGGAGCGCATTGCCGGCGTCGAGAAAGTGCTCTGCCCGCCGTTTATCGATATTCCCGCTGTCGCTGAGGTGGTCCAGGGCACGAGCATAGCTATCGGAGCGCAGAACCTCTTCCCAGCGCCTTCGGGTGCTTATACAGGTGAGATCTCACCGGTCATGTTGAAAGAGCTCTGCCAGTTCGTAATATTGGGGCACTCGGAGCGGCGGGCTTACTTTCACGAGGACGACAGTTTCATTAACCGGAAGGTGCTTGCTGCGCTCGAGCACGGGCTTACGCCCATTGTCTGCGTCGGGGAGAACCTGGAGCAAAACAGGGCCGGAAAGACTGAGGAAGTGGTCTCCGGGCAGGTGCGAGGCGTCTTCAACGGCCTGAGCCGGGAGCAGATGCTCCGGGTGGTGATAGCCTACGAGCCAGTTTGGGCTATTGGCACAGGGCTTGCTGCCACTGCGGCAGACGCAGATCGAGTGATTGGGCAGGTGATCAGGCCTGTGCTCTCAGATCTCTTCGGTGAGGATGTTGCACAGGCCGTTCGTGTCCAGTACGGCGGCAGCATGAACGCGGCCAACTCTCGGGAGCTCCTGGAGCGAGAGAATGTCGACGGCGGGCTGATAGGCGGGGCAAGCCTGAAGGCAAACGAATTCGTTGAGATCGTCCGCATCGCCGCAGCAGTGAAAGGTTGCAAGGGCTAGGAGAGCAGTGTCTTGTGGCTTGAGGCGGGCGCGCAAGCCGCTGCGCCCGCCCGGTTTCGGTTTTGCTCACCGCTTGCGGTAAGCGCGAAGTTCCAGGTCGAGCTCCTGGAAAAAGGACTGTGCAGGCGTGTCGGTGGCGGCACCATAGGTGCACGACATGACCTCGACCTCAAGAAGGAGGTCGGCCGTCTCCAGCGTGAACGTCTGGCCTGGGGTCGCGGGAACAACCTCACCGTGCGAGAGCAGGATCTCGCGCATGCCAGCATCTCTGATGGCCTGCTCAGAAGCCAGAACCTTGGTGGGCGTGTGGATATCACTCTTATCGAAGAGCCATACCTCCATGGCACAGGCCCTTTCCGGGACGGCATCGCCGATGTTCTCTGCTACCCCAACGCCGCATTCCCCCAGGAACTCTCCGTCCTCGGCTTCAATGCTGAACGAAGTGTCAAATGGCTCGTCTGGCCCGTGCCGATAAGTGACGAGATACGTGCCGACATGTTCCTTGGCGGCGGTGGCAACAGGAGCCGCCGGCTGCGCGCTCGCCGCTGGACTTGGACCAGGTTTGGCTGGCTCCTCGGCGAGCACCTCGTTGGGGTTAGGCCGATCGGCAAGGAGCATCTGAGAAGCTTCCTCCACTGTGAGGCTGTCCTCGTCGCTGGGGAGGTGTGTCGGGGCTGGCTGGCGAGCTGCGCCCGATAGCCCTGACCTCGATGCTGCCTGAGTGCGCAGGGAGGCGAGCCGCCTGGAGACAGCGGAGGCTCCTGCGGATGCCGCCTGCGCGATTGCTTGGCCCCTCCGTCGCAGCAGCAAGTACGCGAAGCCAAGCCCGCCTAGTCCAACGGCCAGAAGGAGCAGACCAAGGATCACAGCGGCCAGCCCTGGGCCACTTCGGGCCGCGGCCGGAGCCTGCTGCGTCGGCGACTCTCCTGGCAGAGCTTTTGCGGCATAGCCGAGATCGTCTCGCAGCTGTTCGAGCCTGGCTGCCATAAGGGGATTGCCGTGCTCGTTTGCCTCCGTCACCAAGCGTTCAATGATGGCTTGCAGCTCGGCAGGCTGCCAAGCGCTCAGGCGCGCGGCTGCCAAGGCGAGATCGCCGCTCAGGGCATAGGAATCCGCCACCATGGCAACATACGCTTCCTGGTAAGGTGGTGCCAGATCCACTGGGAGGGAGTTTGCCACCCGTGCCGGCCACAACCACCACCCCAGGATTGGCAGGCCTACGATCAGGCCTGCCAGAAAACCAACTAGAAGGTGGAGTGAGGCTCCCGGCGCAAACCAGTTGGCCCGCGGCTTACCAGCACCATGCTGGCCAACCTGCGGCCTCTGCCATGTCCTAAAGACGTTGTTCATGTTTCTTGCCCTCCTGAGTGGCTACAGCCACGGTTCTTTTGGAGATTGCGTGAGGGCCTCCACGGCATCTCCTCTCGCCGCCATTAGATCCTCAATGCGCACTCCTCCCCAGCCGGGCAAATAGACTCCTGGCTCCACCGTGAATACGTTGCCCGGAACGAGCGACTCCTGCGAATGGGAGGAAATGGATGGCCGCTCATGCACTTCAAGGCCCACACCGTGCCCCAGCCCGTGGCCAAAATGCGGGCCATAGCCCTGAGCCTCGATAATGCCCCGGGCCACAGCATCCAGCTCCCGGCAGGGCATGCCTGGTCGGGCAGCCTGTTCTGCAGCTTCTTGAGCCCTGAGAACCACATCGAAGACGTTGCGAAACGTTTCATCTGGAGTACCCAGAACGAGGGTGCGGGTAAGATCCGAGCAATAGCCATCAACCACGGCGCCAATGTCAATGACGATCGGCTCACCTTTCTCGATCAGCTTACAGGTTGGGCGGGCATGAGGCAACGCTGCGTTCGGGCCTGAGGCAACGATTGGTGGGAACGCCACTGCCTCGGCGCCGTGAGTGCGCAGGAACGACTCCACAAACCAAGCGGCTTCCTGCTCCGTCACGCCTGGCCGCAGCCAGCTTCGCAGGGCGTCCATCGCTTGATCGGCAAGCCGTACTGCTCTTCGTATGGCGGCGATTTCTCCGTCGTCCTTCACGGCCCGCAGCGATGGCACAAGTGCCTCCGCTGGCGTGAACTGCACATTGGTTCCGACCCTTTCCTGCCAGCGCCTAAGCTGGAGTACCGTGACGTGTTCGGCCTCGAAGGCGACGCACCGAGCCTGTTGCTCTGCAATGAGGGAAGCAAGCACGTCAGGCCAGGGATCGCGCACTTCCCGGACCTCGGCGTGTGACACTTCGTGGCGAGCCTGCTCTGTGTAACGCGGGTCCACGGCCAGGATGCGCGCCTGGCTTGAGAGCAACAGCACCCCAGCATCTCCCCGGAAGCCGGTCAAGTAGTGCAGGCTGAGGGGGTTTGTGACAATGAGCGCTTCAGCTTGCTCTGGCAGTTTGGCAAGAAGCCTTGCGATCCGTTCCTCTCTCATGGGTGTTAACACGGTTTGAAGTTGCACTGGGATCCGCTGCAACTAGCGTGCCAGAGCCTGCTTGCTCCTCGGCGTTGCTGTTGTGGGCGGGTTGACGCGTGGGTATTATTGATGCGCGGCTGGAATCCAGCGCGCGTAGGTGGACGAAGATGGGAGGGCATGTGGACATTTTCGCGAAGTGCTACGAGTTCACGATCGCTAAGGAAGCGATGAAGGGCGGCTACTACCCCTACTTCATCCCCCTGGACGACACAGAGGGGACCGAAGTGGTGATCAACGGGCGCCGGCTGATCATGATCGGCTCCAACAACTACCTGGGGCTGACGGTAGACCCGCGCGTGCGCCAGGCAGCGATGGATGCCGTCGCCAAGTACGGCACCTCCTGCACTGGTTCCCGTTTTCTCAACGGCACCCTCAAGCTGCATGTGGAGCTAGAGCGGCAGCTTGCTGACTTCGTGGGCAAGGAAGCCGCCCTGGTTTTCTCCACGGGCTATCAGACCAACCTGGGCACGATCTCGGCGCTTGTCGGCCGCGGGGATGTGGTGATCACGGACAGGGAGGATCACGCCAGCATCATTGACGCCTGCCGGCTCTCCTTCGGCGAGATGCGGCGCTTCCAGCATAACGACGTCCAGAGCCTGGAGCGAGTGCTGGCCAGCTGCGACGAAAAGCAGGGTAAGCTCGTCGTGGTTGATGGTGTTTACAGCATGGGCGGAGACCTGGCACCGTTGCCGGAGATCTGCGACGTCTGCGAGCGCTACGGGGCACGGCTCATGGTAGACGACGCCCATGGCATTGGCGTGCTCGGCGAAGGGCGCGGTACAGCCGCGCACTTCGGCGTCACTCATCGGGTCGATCTCATCATGGGCACGTTCTCCAAGTCCTTTGCTTCGCTCGGTGGCTTCATCGCTGGGGATGAGCAGGTGATCCATTACATCCAGCACATGGCGCGCAGCCTGATCTTCAGCGCGAGCGCTCCGGCGGCCAACGTTGCTGCGGCCTTGGCGGCGCTTCAAATAATGAGAGATGAGCCGGAGCGCAGGGAACGGCTGCTGCGCATCGCGGAGCGCATGCGAAACGAATATCGCCGGATGGGGCTCAACATTGGCAACACGCAGACGCCAATCATCCCCATCCTCATCGGCGATGACAATGCCACGATCTGGACCTGGAAGGCGCTCTTCGAGGCTGGCGTGTACACGAACTGCGTCATACCGCCTGGGGTCCCGCCCGGGAAATCCCTCCTGCGGACCTCCTATATGGCCACCCATACGGACGAGCAGATGGATCGCGTGCTCGAGGCCTTTGCTAAGGTGGGCAAGCAGACTGGCCTCATACCTTGAAATGCAGCGTCATTTATGAGGGATGGGCAGGTCAAGCCGGTTGTTGGCCTCCCTATCCCTCCTTTTCCTATCGTGGGCGAGCGCAAGCAGGCCTGGCCGTCAGCGCGGAGGTATCTCGAAGGCGAGTTTGACCGCCTGGGTGCCTGCCTTGTGCATCGCATGCCAAACTGCTGTGCGCCACTCAGACAGGGGGTAAGTGCGCGACAGAAGCGCACCGAGCCGTGCCCTCCCTTCTGCAGCTAGCCCTAGCGCGAGCGCAAAGCACGGCTCCCTCCCATTTCCCCAAGGGATGGACCCGGCAAAAACAGAGCCCCCGATCGAAACCTCCCGCAGCCAGATGTGTGCCCAGTCCACCCCGGGAGCGGAACTTGCCGTTCCCACGAGCACGACGCGGCCACCGCTGCGCGCGTGCGCTAAGGCAAGCTGGAGGCTTCGCGCGGAGCCGACGCAATCGTAGACAACGTCCGCCCCGCCAGAAACAAGCACTGGCTGGCCAACGGCTGTCTTGCGGGTGCGTTCCTGCAGCAGGGCTTGCAGAGCCTGTTGAGAGGATTGATCTCTCGAAAGAAGGACGTGGTCAGCACCGTGCCGCTTGGCAAGCTCGGCCTGGAAGGGGTAGCGCGCCAGAGCAATTGCGGTGCACGGAGGCCCCAGCTGACGCAAGGCAATGAGCGTTGTCAGGCCCATGATGCCTGCGCCAATGATGAGCACGGTCTGCCCGGGCGTGGGAGGGTTGTTCCCCACTGCTCGCAGCGAGCAGGACAGTGGCTCGACAAGCAAGGCATCGGCATCGCTGAGGGTGGCTGGCACGCGGTGCACCTGGCTGCGGTGTGCCACAAAGGCCTCGGACCAACTGCCCCCAGTTGAGGCGCAGGCACCGATCTGCAGCCCTGGGGAGATGCGCCCCTGGTCGAAGCATTGGCAATGAGTCGGCTCGCCGCGCTCGCAAGCTGAGCATAGGCTGGCACACCCGCGAGCGCGGCAACTAAGGAGTGGCTCAGCCGTCACGCGCTCGCCCTCGAAAAACCCGCTCTCTGCCCCGGCCTCGGCCACTACGCCGACGTTCTCGTGGCCGAGCACGAACGGAAAGCTCGTGAAGGCGCTTAGCAGCGGGCTCTCCTGCAGGGTGATCGTGCGAATGTCGGTGCCACATATGCCGGCAAGCCTGGGACGGATCTTGACCCACTCTTGGCCTGGCAGCTTGGGCTCGGCAACTTGCGCCCGCTGCACGAGCGAGAGCCGGCTGAGGTACACACGCGGCCAGAGAGTGCCGAGAGCCTTGGCCAGCGCGTACTTTGCCAGGGAGAGCCTGAAGACGATGGCTTCCACCGCCTATCACCGAGAGCAAAAGACAAGCGCCGGCTTAACCGGCGCCTCACAAGGCGGGAAGGGTGGGATTCGAACCCACGGTGGAGTTACCCCCACAACGCTTTTCGAGAGCGCCCCGTTCAACCTCTCCGGCACCTTCCCGTTCGTTCACTCCGCGGAACGCAGCTTGCCGAAAAACTCTGCAAGCGCCACGGCTACTTCCTCAGCCAGTACCCCTCGCACTACTTCCACCCTGTGGTTGACGAACGGTGCACGCAAAAGGTCCAAGACACTGCCTGCCGCGCCCCACTTCGGGTCATCAACGGCATACACCACCCGTGCCACTCTGGCCTGCAAGAGCGCCCCAGCGCACATGAAGCACGGCTCCATGGTGCTGTACACCGTCACCTCAGTGAGGCGCCACGTGTGCAGCTTGGCTGCTGCCTCGCGCAGCGCTAGCATCTCAGCGTGAGCGGTCGGGTCCTGGCGCCATTCCTTCTCGTTACCAGCCCGGGCCAACACCTGCCCTGAGGCGACCACTACTGCCCCAACTGGGACATCGCCGCGGGACCCTGAACGCAACGCCTCACACAGCGCAAGCCGCATGAAGCGCTCATGCTCCGCAATTTGCATTCTAGCGTGGCCTGGCAGCACTGGCAATCCTCATTCGTCACGCTGCACTGTGGGCGGTCGCGATGTCGGCAGGGAGGAGCGCACTCAGGCCCTCAGCCTCCAATTCGCCTGTGAGGGCGTATTGCTGCACTGCACGATATATCGCCCTGGGCGCGAAATCCGGAGTGACGAAGGCATAGTAGTCCAGGTACGAGTTCTGGCGCCAGGGAAAGCGGAACGCCCACATGGCCACGGCTTGGCACCAAGGCCAGTGAGCTTTTGCCAGCGCGTAGGCCCGGAGCGTCTGGCGGATGCGCTCGGATGGGGAGACGGCCTTCGCCCAACGCGGGTGATCGTTCCAGCCAGCTTCCGTGATGAAACAAGGTTTCTCCTGGTAGCCGTAGTCCTCGAGGAGCGCGCGCAGGAGCTCTGCCCTCCGGAAGTTGACTTTATCCTCTGCTGGCGCGTCGGCGGCTGGCTCCCGCCAGCCATAGGCATGGATAGCGAACGCATCCATGTGCTCGAGCCCGCCTGCGGCCGCGAGTTCGCGCAGGAACTTGAGGTCGCACGCGGCGTCGGGGCTGCTGAGCTGCTGGGGCACTGGCGCCAGCGCGCCACCGAGCACGCAGGTTGTGGGGGACACAGCTTTGACGGCCGTGTAGGTGTTCTCCAACAGCCTGGCATAGCGGAGAGCGCTCGGAGCCTGAAACCCCCATTCGGCGGCGAGGTTGGGCTCATTCCAAACGACGATATGGCGCACAGTGGTGCCGTAGCGCTCCACGAACCGGGCGCAAAACTGTGCGAACGAGGCAAAGCTTTCGTCCGGCAGCAAGGAGGGGGCACTCTGTGCTGGCCTAGCCCACTCCGGCGCCCAGCCAAGCCTTGCGATCAGGCTCAGCCCTTGGGCCGCCGCGTGCGCGATGACCATATCGCTGTGTTCCCAGCTGAAGCGAGCCCTGCGTGGCTCCAAGTACGCCCAGGGGAAAAACTCCACCACCCAGCGGGCCCCCATTTCTCGGACAAGCTGGAGCGTGCGCTTGATTTTCCATTCCTCGACCTCATCGGTGAGCCTTGTATGCACACCGATGAGGTCGTTTGTGGTACGTACAGCCTGTGGGGGCCCGATGGGCACAAGCGGGAGTTGCTCTGAAGCCAAAAGCCGCAGGCACA